>CAYMND010000064.1:0-9981 GCA_964391685.1 uncultured Clostridia bacterium
TACCTCAGGCTGCCGCCCTTATGGAACGTGTACGAGAACTCAACCCGAAGTACGGCAACGGCGCCATCGACGATTTCTATGTGCTTTATTACGGTGCTCTTCCCGAATACATGGGCGGAAGTGCCGAAAAAGCACGCAAACATTTCAGAAAATCTATCGAGTCTTCCAACGGACGTTCCGGATCTCCCTACCTGTCGCTGGCCACCACCGTATCGATCAGCGAACAGAATATCGAAGAGTTCATTGAACTGCTGGACAAAGTTCTGGCAATTGAGCCCGATTCGGATCCCGACAACCGCCTGGTGAATGTCATCAATCGACGAAAGGCCAAATGGCTGAAGGAGCATGTCGACGTTTTTTTTATCGAGGGGCTCGAAGACTCAAGCGAAAATGGTAAAGAAGATGTAAAAGGAGAAATGCAATGATCTCGTTTTCCAAAACAGTTCGTCGAACTGTGTTTTTTTTCATAACTTTGTTTTTTTTCAACCTGATGGCAGAGGCCGTCACCATAAAAATAGCCAGCATCGTACCGGACAAATCCCCCTGGGACGATGCGCTCGATGAAGTCGGCAGAGAATGGAAAAAAATCACCAACGGTCTGGTCACCATCCGTGTCTACCCCGGTGGAATCGCTGGAAGCGAAGAGGATACCATTCGAAAAATGAGGATGGGCATGCTCGGCGGTGCCATGCTGACCAGTTTCGGAATGCAGAAAATTCTGAAGGATGTTTACGTCCTCAACATCCCGTTCATGATCCGTGATGACGAAGAACTGGACTATGTTCTCAAGCACCTTCAGCCCCATCTTGAAAAGCAGATAGAAGCCCAGGGCTTCAAAGTCGTCATCTGGTCAAGTTCCGGGTGGGTGAAATTCTTTTCCAAGAATCCGGTTGTCTACCCTGAAGATCTCAAGAAGCACAAGCTCTCCTTCACCACCGGTGAACCTCAATTGGAACAGGCATTCAAAAAATCCGGGTTTCACATTGTCCCCATCGAGCTCAAGGATCTGATGATGGGGCTTCAAAGCGGAATGGTCAATGCCTTTTATCTTCCTCCGCTGATGGCTGCATCCGGACAGTATTTCGCATTGGCCGACAACATGTGCCCAATCAACGTGGCCCCGATTATCGGCGGAATCGTAATGAGTGACCGCGTCTGGAGGCAGATTCCCGAGCAATATCATCATGCAATGACCGAAGTGACGCAGAGAATCAGCAAAAGACTGTTCAAAGAAGCGATTGAACTGGAAAAAGAAGCGGTCGAAACCATGCTTGAAAATGGTCTTAAAATCAATCCCTCTCCGGCAGACGCACTGGATCGCTGGATTAAAACCTCTTCTGAAGGGAATGACGAACTCATCGGAAAAGCTTTTTCCAAAGAAATATACGATCGTCTGGTATCATTGATCAACGAATACAGAAGTAAAACCAAATAGGCTTTGATCATGAATGTCAGAAACCTGATCCGAGTATCGGAAAACATCATTGCAGCGGTCATCGTTTTTCTGCTTGCCCTTTTTCCGACCATGGAGGTCATCGCCCGGAAGTTTTTTAAAACCGGAGTCGCCAATTCCACTCTTTATACTCAGCATCTGGTTTTTCTGCTGGCTTTCATTGCCGCCATGATCACCGCAAGGGAGAAGAAACATCTTTCTCTGTCACTTGATCTGACCATCCCGGAGAAACTTCGAAGATTCAGCAATTTTTTTGTCTCATTCCTTTCAGTGATGATCACCGCCTCGTTCGCACTTGCCTCCGTATCCTTTCTACTCAATGCTTTTGATGAACATTCGAAGATATGGATCATTCCGATGCGGCTTTTTATGCTGATTCTGCCACTGAGCTTCATCGTCATGTCCATCCGTTTCCTCGCACCGGTTCAGGGACGCGGTCAAAAAGTGTTTGCCGCCGCTATCGGACTGTCGTTGGGAATCATCATCAGCCTCAGTACAATCAGCGATATTTTTTCCGGATTCGGTTGGGTGCAACCGGATATTCTTCAGACACTCCTCGAATCATTCACGCCTTTGATTCCTGCACTGTCTCTTCTTCTCATCGGCCTGCTGCTTGTTTCTTCGGTATTTGGAACTCCCATTTTCATATTAATGGGTGGAATCGCTCTTCTACTGTTCATTCGCAACGGTGCGGTAACCGCCATCATTCCCAACGAAGCCTACTCCATGCTGATCGATATCTCCGTTCCGGCCATTCCCCTCTTCGCCATAACCGGATTCATCCTTTCGGAAAGTAAAGCCGGTGAACGGTTGGTCAGACTGTTCAGGTCCCTGTTCGGCTGGTTCCCGGGTGGTCTGGCCGTGATGGCCATACTCGTCTGCGCATTCTTCACCACCTTCACCGGAGCTTCAGGAGTCACCATCCTTGCATTGGGAGCCCTGCTCTCCGTCGTGTTGGTCAAAGGCGAATACCCCAAACGTTTCAGTCTCGGACTCTTGACTTCAAGCGGCAGCATCGGACTCCTTTTCCCTCCCAGCCTACCCATCATCATTTATGGTATCAGCGCACAAGTCAGCATCAAGGATATGTTCATCGGCGGTATTGCCCCCGGTGCCTTGATGGTGCTGGCATTGATTCTATACGGAATTTTCTCCGCCAAACGGAAGAAAGTGCCGACAGAGCGTTTTCACCTGAAAGAAGCTGCACTCTCCATCAAGGAATCCATCTGGGAGATTCTGCTGCCCGTCATCATCATCATGTCGTACTTCGGCGGTTTGACGACACTGGTGGAAAGCAGTGCCATCGCCGTGATCTATTCTCTGTTTATTCAGGTAATATTGAAACGGGATCTGAAAATCAGGGACCTCATGTCAGTGGTCAACAAATCTGTCCCCATCATCGGTGGGGTTTTGATTATTCTGTCGGTAGCCAAAGGACTTTCCTATTATATCGTCGACGCTCAGATTCCCATGAAGCTCAGTGCCTGGGTGGGCGACAACATCGGATCCAAACTGGTTTTCCTCCTGCTGCTCAACATCGCCCTGTTGATCACCGGCTGCCTGATGGACATCTTTTCCGCCATTATCGTTGTCGTGCCCCTGATCCTTCCACTGGGAGCCCATTTCGGAATCAATCCGGTCCATCTGGGTATCATTTTCCTGGCCAACATGGAGCTGGGATACCTCACCCCTCCGGTAGGCCTGAATCTTTTTCTGGCATCATACCGTTTCAACGAGCCTTTGCCCAAGATATACCGTGATGTCCTACCTTTCCTGATCATCCAGATCATAGCGGTGCTGGTCATCACGTACGTACCGGTCATTTCCACAGGCCTCCTGACTCTCTTCAACTGAGCGCCACAGTACCCGGTTTGACAAGAGTTCAACGAAGCCGCATAATATTACATCTGAACAGATTAAAAAACCGCAGGGCTTTGGCTAAGGAAACACTGTGCAGTTAATTAAACCTCTGAATAAAACAGCGGCATATTGGAATCAAAGCAGCGTATCGTATTCCGATCTCCTTGATCGAATCGGTAGCTATATACACATTCTGCGTACAGAATCGGCCTCGAAAACGGCGATATTTTCTGAAAACCGCATCGAATGGATATATTCTCTTTATGCATCCTGGTACCATGGCTCCCCGGCCATCCCCATCGATCATCTTTCCAGCAGCGATGAACTTTCTCACATTCTCAATGACTGCCGTCCGAACGTATTGTTCTGTTCTTCCGCATGTCTTTCAAAAATCAAGGAAGTACTACCCGGCATGCAATTTCCCATCCGAGTACTGGTTTTCGAAGAACTCGAAGTATCCGTTCCTTGCGCCGATTTTCAAAGAGATTTCGAACCGGATCCGGAAAAGACCGCTTTGATTGTCTATACCTCTGGAACCACAGGAAGCCCCAAAGGAGTTGTACTGTCCTTTGAAAACATCTGGACCAACATCCATGCGGTCAGCGAAAAAATACCCATTTTTCAGGCCTGTGAACGGGTCATGGTCATGCTGCCGCTGCAGCACACCTTTCCACTGTTGGGAAGCGTCGTGGCCCCGCTTGCAGTCGGCGCCACAATCGCCTTGACCGCTTCACTTTCATCCGAAGACATTATGTCCACACTGAATGAACACCGGATCACCATCGTCATCGGTGTGCCCCGGTTCTACAATCTGATCAGAAAAGGGATTCTCGACAAGATCCGAAAGAGTGTCGCAGCCAGAGTCATGATGCGGCTGGCTGCGTCAATCGGCTCACAGAAATTTTCCCGAATGCTGTTTGGAAAAATTCATGCAAAATTCGGCGGACACCTGAAATACCTTGTTTGCGGAGGGGCGGCCATCGATATCGAAGTGGCACGTGACTACAAGACTTGGGGATTCGAAATGCTCGAAGGATACGGCATGACCGAGACCGCCCCCATGATCACATTTACCCGCCCCGGCCGAAGGAAGCTCGGTTCAGCCGGTGAAGTCCTCCCCGGCACCGAGCTTACGATCCGCGACAACGAAATCCTGACCCGTGGCCGGCACGTCATGCAGGGCTATTACAACCTGCCGAATGAAAGTTCGGCCATCATAGAAGAAGACGGATGGCTTCATACCGGTGACCTGGGTTACATTGACAAAGATGGTTTTCTGTTCATCACCGGAAGAAAAAAAGAGATCATCGTCCTTTCAAACGGGAAAAACATCAATCCGGAAGAAATTGAGAAATCGGTAGCCAACTACTGCCCCGCCATCGGGGAAATCGGCGTTTACGCCAAGAACGACCAGCTCCATTGCATCATCGTCCCGGATTTCCATAAACTTCGCCGGGAAGAGATCCACCATATCGATTCTTATTTCCGTGAAGCCGTAGACCGGTACAACCTGACCGTATCATCCTTCAAGAAAATCATGAAGATCACGATCAGCAAAACCGATCTCCCCAAGACCCGCCTGGGGAAACTTCAACGGTTCCTGCTGGAAAATCTGGCCGGTCAGGAATCACGGAACCAGTCCGGCACCCAGGAGCCCGATCTGCCTGAGTATCGGCTGATCAAGGAATACCTGTCGAAAAACTGTGAAAGCCCGGTGTATCCGGACGATCATCTCGATATCGACCTGGGGATAGACTCTCTCGACAAGGTCAACCTGATCTCGTATCTACAGAACACTTTCGGTATCACCGCCGGAGAATCTCTATTTTCCCAATGTTCTACAGTCTCCGAACTCTCCGAATACTGTCATAGAAATAAAAGCCGTATGAAAAACGAAAAAGTCGACTGGCACGTCATATTGAAAGAAAATGTCGATTTGGATCTGCCTAAAAGCTGGATCAGTCATCGTTTTTTCAAATACTTCCTCAAAATTATCTTCAAATTGTTTTTCCGCCTCAAGGGGCAGGGACTCGAGAATCTGCCCGAGACCCCTTGTATCATCACCCCGAATCATCAAAGTTTCATTGACGGATTCTACATCACGTCTCTCTTGAAATCAGTCCAGTTGAAGAAAACCCTGTTTTTCGCCAAGGAAAAACACCTCAGTAAAAGATGGCAGAAATTTCTGGCCGTTCGGCACAACGTAATCATCATGGATCTCAACAAGGACCTGAAACATTCTCTGCAACGGATGGCATCGGCTTTGAAAAAAGGAAAAAACATCATCATTTTTCCGGAAGGGACCCGATCCAAAGACGGGAGAATTGGAAATTTCAAAAAATTTTTCGCCATCTTGAGCAAGGAACTGAACGTTCCAATTGTGCCTGTAGTCATTCAGGGAGCTTTTGAAGCGTTACCCACCGGTCACCACCTGCCCAGATTCCGGCAACGGATCGACATTGCCTTCACCAAACCGATTTTCCCCGACAATCATACAGTGGAATCATTACTGGACTCCGTCTATCGCGCCATGTCGGAAAAAATGGGGCGATTGGTTTGACAAATACTGCGGACAGGCGAGGTGAATCCGGCCCATCCGCAGTTTGAGAACTACAGACCGTACATTTCCACGATTTCCTGCTTCGTTCTTCCTAAAATATCGTATTTTTTCCCGATTTTTCTGAACGCATCCAACGCCTTTTCCAGATGATGAATCTCATGTGCCGCGGAAATCTGTGTCCGGATACGGGCCGCTCCATTGGGAACCACAGGGAAGAAAAAGCCGATGGCGTATATCCCTTCTTCAAAAAGGTCACGGGAAAAATCCTGCGACAGTTTGGCGTTGAACAGCATGACCGGAACAATCGGAGTATCCCCTTCTTTCAGAATGAATCCGGCTTCACTCAGTCCCTTGCGCCAGAATGCCGTGTTGGTTTCTAGCTTGTCTCTTCTTTCCGTACTCCGGGAAAGAATGTCGAGAACTTTCAGGACGCCTGAGACAACCACCGGCGCAATGGTATTGGAAAAAAGATAAGGCCTGGCTTTCTGCCGGCACATCTCGACGATTTCCTTGCGGCCGGATACACATCCGCCGGATGCACCTCCCAACGCTTTACCGAACGTTGTGGTGATGATGTCAATTTTCCCTACAACTCCGCATTTTTCATGGGTTCCCCGACCGGTTTTTCCGATGAAACCGGAAGCATGGGATTCGTCGACGAAAAGCATGGCATCGTATTTCTCACAGAGCCTGACCATTTCATCGAGTTTTGCGGTATCACCGTCCATGGAATAGACACCGTCATTGATTACCACCTTGAGGCGCTTGTCGGAATGCAGCTGAAGCTTACTTTCCAGATGCTCCATGTCCGAGTGTTTGAAGGTATCGTGCTGAGCGCTGCAAAGACGCATCCCGTCAATGATCGAAGCGTGGACCAGGCGATCGGAGATCATGACATCGTCGGCAGTCAGAACCGCCTCGAAAACACCGGCGTTGGCATCCATACAGGAGGGGAACAGGATGGTGTCCTCGGTGCCGAGGAACTCGGTCATCTTCTGCTCCAGCTGACGGTGAATATCCTGGGTTCCGCAGATGAAGCGCACGGAAGACATGCCGTACCCCCGGGTATCCAATCCTTCGTGAGCCGCTTTGACCACCTCGGGGTGGCTGGACAGCCCGAGGTAATTGTTGGCGCAGATGTTGATCACTTTCTTCAGGCTGGCTCCCACAGGATACTCCACCTCGATGTCGGCCGCCTGACTTGAATGAATGAACCGCTCCTGTTTGAACAGTCCCTTGTCACGGATTTCCTGCAGCTGTTTCAAGTAAATGGACTTGACCCTCTCACTGTACCCCATGATTTCCTCCCACTTATTTTTCTAAATAACTTTTTACCAGAGTCACAATGGAATCAACCGTGTCAAAGGCCTCCGGAGTGGCTTTGTCATCGGGTATCTTGATCTTGTACTTGTTCTCCAGGAATCGTTTCAGTGAGACCATGGAAAAGGAGTCAACGATCCCACCCGAAATCAGCGGAGTGTCGTAGGTCAATTCCTCCTCGTCGTCTTCAAGGTACTCGTTGATTACATATTCCAGAACCACATCTTTGATTTCTTCCATATTTTCACCTCATTAATTATTTGGCTCAATCATTTTCCAGAGTCGATGTATCACCGATCTCCTCGCCCCACTCTTTTGCATGCAGCAGTCGTCTCATGATTTTTCCGCTGCGGGTTTTCGGCAGAGAATCCACGTATTCTATCTCCTGCGGCATGGCAAGGGGGGACAGTTTTTTCCGGATGAAGTTCATGATCTCCAGCTCAAGATCCGGACCGGCCATATACCCGGGTTTCAGGGTGACAAAAGCCTTGACAACTTCCATGTTGACCTCGTCTGGTTTGGCGACAACGGCCGATTCGGCGATGGAAGGATGCTCGAGCAATGCCGATTCCACTTCAAACGGACTGACCAGATGGCCTCCCGTGTTGATCACATCGTCATCTCTGCCGATGAACCAGAAATAACCGTCGACATCGATTGTCGCACGATCACCGGGAATGTACCAGCCGTTGATGAATTTTTTCCGGTAAATTTCCTCGTTGTTCCAGTACGTTCTCATCATTGAAGGCCAGCCGGGTTTGAAGGCGATCAGGCCCGGCTTGTTTTGCTGAGTGATGAGCTCATGGCTGTCCGGATCGATAACGGCGGCGGTGATACCGGGGAACGGTTTGCCCATGGATCCGGGTTTTATCTTCATTCCCGGATAATTTGTGATCATCATCGAACCGGTCTCGGTCTGCCAGTAGGTGTCATGAAAAGGCAGGCCGAAAACCCTTTCCGACCAGATCACCGCTTCGGCATTGAGCGGCTCCCCCACACTGGCCAGGTGACGGAGAGAGCTGAGATCGTATTTCCTGACCAGCTCGTCTCCAACTTTCATGAGAGAACGGATCGCCGTCGGAGCGGAATACCACATGGTGATTCGGTTTTTTTCAATGAACCGGTACCAGGCCTCGGCCGAAAAACCGATATCCATGACACACTGGGTCGCCCCCATACTCCAGGGCCCGATGATGCCGTAAGAAGTCCCGGTCACCCATCCCGGATCGGCTGTGCACCAGTATATATCCGAGTCCTGTAGATCCAGCACCCACTTTGTCGTCAAGTACTGAGAAACAAGAGAATAGTGGACGTGTTTCACGCCTTTTGGCTGACCTGTGGTACCGGAAGTGTAGTGAAGAACCGAAGGCGATTCCGCCTCGGTTCGGTGGATCTCGAACTGGTCCACCTTGGGCTCGTTCTCCAGAGAGAACGGTACTTCACGTTCTTTCAGCGATTTTGCACCATCGTGATCCACTATGATGATGTGTTTCAGATAAGGCATCTGATCGACGATCTTTCTCACTTTTCCCACATGCTTACGCTGAGTGATGATGGCGGTGGACTTCGCATTGTCCATGCGCACGAAAAGCGATTCATCTCCGAAAGCCGAGAAAAGCGGCTGAGCGATGGCTCCGATTTTCAATATACCGAGAAAACTCAGATACAACTCGGGAATTTTATCCATGAAAAGACAGACTCTGTCTCCATCCGCAATACCGAGCTTTCTTAAAAACGAACCAATGGTATTGCTGGCCAGGCGGATATCGTTGAACGTGTATCGCTTCTCGATACCGCCGAGTCCCTCCCAGATCAAAGCCAGTTTGTCCGCCTTGCCGAGATGGCAAATTCTGTCGGAACAATACCAACCGATGTTGATCATCTTTCCGGGGGAATAATCCAGCTCTTCCTCTGCAATCTTCCAACTGAAGTTTTTCAACCGTTCTTCATACGAACCGATATTGGACATTCTGCCTCCTCATAACATTCCGTAACCTGATCTGGCGAGCTGATACTGTTTTCACAGCACTTCCAAAAACTAGAGGATTCGGAATGGATTGTCAAGTGAGTTTTTTCCCCGCCCGCTATTCCTTCCTTTTCTGAATTTTGTCCTTGATTCTCTTGATGTGTCCGCGGCCCAACCCTTTCACTTCACAACCCAGTTCAAGATATCGTTCGATATCCCTGTCGTTCAGGATACCGAAACAGTCAATGATGGCTGTCGGTTTTCCGACCATCCTGACCACCTCATCCGCCTGCAGATCGAGATAATCCGAATGCCTGACGGCCAGGACGACGGCATCTGCACCTTTGACTGCCTTTTCGATGGATTTTTCGACACACACTTCGGTCAGTTTTTCCTGATTCCGGAAGAACCTCGCCCACGATTTCCCGGGGGCCGGATAACTGTCCTGCTTTTCCAGCTCCCACCAATGCTTGACATATGGATCGTGAATGGTCACTTCACCGCTCATCTCGGTCAGTTTGCGCACGATCATTTCACTGCCGCTGTAGCGTGTATCTCCGACATCCTGGCGATAGGAAACACCGAGCATGGCGATTTTCGACGCAGCGACCACCTTACCCATATTCCGAAGTGCGTCCCGGACCATCTGGGCCACCTGCAATCCCCTGGTATCGTTGATGTCGATGGCCAGCGGCGTTATCTTGAAGTCTTCATCTTCGAACCCCATCAGCGTATGGTAAGCCCACACTCCCAGGCCGCCATCCTTGGGCAGACAGTATCCTCCGATACCCGGCCCGGGGAAAATAATGTTGGAGTGGGTCG
>CAYMND010000065.1:0-9824 GCA_964391685.1 uncultured Clostridia bacterium
GCTCCTCTATACTGCCTTGCGGCAGGCGTGTCTCGGCCCAAAGCCCCATTTCCTGGCGCATGGTCAGGATTGCATTTTCTTCCCGTGGATCTGTTACACCATCGGCCATCATCATCTTTATGGCCAGGGCCAGAAAGGCCTTTTTCTGTTCTTCCTGCAGTTGATTGAGAAACATGGTTTTGCCCTCCTGTAAACACCGCTTCGTATTTTTGATTCTCCTTGTAGTTACCGCAACTCCGATTCCGTGTCAAGTGCCTGGGATGTCTCTTCTGGAGGACAGGTCGAGGAGAAAAAAGTTGGCATTTCACTTGCCAGTAAGAGGGCGGGTTGACAGCAACCCGGAATTGAAGGCATTATGTTTAGAATGAAGGAAAATATGGAGGAACATATGAAACGATTGATATTGGTGCTGACGGTTGTCATGTTGAGCCTGCCGATGATGTCGGTTGTCGCCGACCTGGACGGAGTGAGGGGAATCTCCTGGGGCTCGGGTCCGGAGAAGGTTAGAAGGGTTTTCGAACGGACGGATGCCCGAATTATCGAGAATCGAGACAATATCGAGATCATTCCGCGGAACGGACCGGTCAACAAGGAGCGGTATTACTTTGTTAAAGGGCGTCTTAACAAGGTCAGCATGTCATACAATCTGACCGCTGCGAAAGTGCTGGATTATTTTACCGATCTGTACGGCAGGCCGGATTTTGAAAAGAACGCCTTTTGGTGGAAGTTTCCCTCGACTCTGGCGAAAATCGAAAAAGGATCGACAACGATCTGGTATCGGAGCCGGGACATTTCCGAGGAAGAGAACGGGAAAAAACCGGAGACGCCGGATGATCCGCACCAGAACATCACTCGGGTCAATATCGGAATGTCGGTCGCCAACGTCACCGATCTGATGGGGCACCCCTTGAAGAAACGGGCCGGTGCGGCGGCTTCGGTTATCTTTACCTACAGATCCGGAGAAGTTGTGTTTCGCAGGGACAAAGTGATCGAAGTGAAATTGTTCAACGAAACTGTACCGGAAGATAACGGATCGTTGAGAAGGAAAAAGATCAGGTAAAACAAGAGCAGAAAAAGAGTGTAGGCGGGAGATTGTTTGGGGAGGGATGGATAGTCCCGCACTACACTCGTCCAGTAATACGAAAGAGTTGTGGAGAAAGTTTTATCTAACTCTCAGTTAAACGGATGATAATGTTTTAAAAGCAAGAAATACACAACAAGATGCCTGTTTTTTTTCAAGGTTTAAAAAATCCGGTGCATCACGGTCTCAATTTTCACCGAACCCATCGTTTTCCTGATTTGGTGAACCCTGAATTCTCTGATAGAATTTTTTCTCGAAGATAGCAATTCGGGTGGAGGCAGCCATGAAAAGTGATATGTCCGTACAGGTCTTTGATTTTTTCAGGCTGAAGGGGCAACTTCCGCATTCTGTTTTTGAACGCTTCCGCAGAACCGTGGATGAGAAGAGTGTTCTGGACAGGGAGGCGGCCGAACTGGTGGCTCAGGAAATCAAGAAATGGGCAGAACAGAACGGTGTCACTCATTATGCTCATTGGTTTCAGCCGCTTACCGGGTTGACTGCCGGCAAACAGAATACTTTTTTCGATCGAGATGAACAGGGGCGGGTGATCAGCCGCTTTTGCGGACAGGACTTGATTCGAGGTGAACCGGATGCATCCTCGTTCCCTCACGGCGGTATGCGTTCCACTTTCGAGGCCCGTGGTTATACGGCCTGGGATCCCACATCTCCGGTTTTCATTGTCCAAAGCGAGAAAAGTTCAGTATTGTATATTCCTTCCGTATATTTCGGCTACAACGGCGAAGTGCTGGATAAGAAAACCCCACTGCTGCGATCGCTCAAGCTCATTAACGGGCAAAGCCTGATGCTGCTCCGTTCTTTGGGAATTCGCCGGCGTTGGGTCAAGAACATGATTGGCCCGGAACAGGAATTTTTTCTGGTGCCGGAAGATCAGTATGTTCAGCGTCCCGATCTCCGGACCTGTGGTCGGGTGATTTTCGGAGCCCGTCCGGTTCGTGGTCAGCAGATGGGGGACCACTATTTCGGGATCATTCCGGATCGGGTCATCGCATATCTTGAGGATGTCGAAGAAGCAGCCAAACGCTTGGGCATCCCCATTAAAACAAGACACAACGAAGTGGCGCCTAACCAGTTCGAGATCGCGCCTCTGTACGAGGAGGCCAATCTGGCTGCGGATCACAATCAACTGCTGATGGAATTGATGACCACTACCGCTCGACGACATCGTATGGTCTGCCTGCTTCACGAAAAACCGTTCCATTTTTTTAACGGCAGCGGCAAGCACGTTAACTGGTCCTTGATGGACGATCTGGGAAACAATCTGTTCTCCATAGGTAAAACCCGGAAAAGCCGTCTTTCCTTTCTGGCAATCCTGTGCGGTTTTCTTGTCGGTATCCACCGGCATCATGACTTGCTGCTCTCGGTTCTGAGCTCCCCGGGAAATGAACTTCGACTGGGAGGGCATGAAGCTCCGCCGGCGATCATTTCTGTTTTTCTGGGTGAAGAGATACGGGGGATTGTCAAGGATATGCACCGTTTCTGGAAACAGGGTTGCAATGTCCATGGTCCGATACAGTTCGAGGCCTATATTCCTGCTTTTGAACAGGATCGATCCGACCGCAATCGGACTTCGCCCGTGGCTTTCACCGGAAACAAGTTTGAATTCCGCATGCCCGGATCGTCGGCCTCCATTGCCTTCCCGGTTGCAGTGATCAACCTGATGGTCAGCGACGGCCTGGCGGAAGTGACTGAGATTTTGACGAATGTCCGTGATGATGCGGATCGGCTATCCTGTCTGGAGAAGATGTTTGCGGAGCATGAAGCCATCGTTTTCGACGGCGACAATTATAGCCGGGATTGGAGGGAAGAGGCGGAAAGGAGAGGGCTGTGCATACCCGGGAAAGTACCTGAAACGGTAGCCAGGCTTACGGACGAGAAAAATGTCGCCCTGTTCGAACGCCATCGGCTGCTCAACCGCAACGAGATTCTGGCCAGGAGTTACATCAAGACCGAGATGTACACCAAGACGGTGGAGATGGAGCTGCGGGTGGCCCGTACCCTGTTGAGGGGCTGCTGCATTCCGGCGGCTCTGAAGAACCAGCGGTTGCTTTTGTCATCCCTGCGCGATTATCCAGCTGATCTGTTGGCCGATCATCCCGATCTTCTCGAATCCCAGAAGATGTTTCTGCTCAAATTCACTCAGAAGATCAATCGGGCCATGGATCTGCTCTCCCAGCTGGACGACGACAATGAAAAGTTGAAGAATGGAGGCAGCGAGGCGGACAAAGCCAGATACTGCAGCCAGGTGGTACGGCCCCGTATCGAGGAGGCATCTCGCCTGGTGGACAAGATTGAAGAACGGGTGGATCCTGCCTTGTGGGGTATACCCCGTATCACGGATCTTCTCTTTCGCTGACACTTTTGGCTCTAGCTTGTGGTTTTTGCCTCCAGAAACCGGTTTTCCACTTCATTCCAGTTTACAATGTTCCAGAAGGCATCTATATAGGCGACCCGGAGGTTTTGATATTTCAGATAATATGCGTGTTCCCAGACATCGAGTCCAAGGAGTGGGGTCCCCTGCCGCTCTGAGTTGTCCATCAGAGGGTTGTCCTGATTGGGTGTTGAGGTGATGAAGAGAGAACCATCGGGATCCAGAACCAGCCAAGCCCAGCCGCTGCCGAAACGTTCAATGGACGCTTTTTTGAACTCTTCCCGGAAGCGGTCAAATGATCCGAAAGCGGAGTTTATCCTTTCTGCAAGATCTCCCTTGGGCTGACCGCCCCCTTGGGGTGAAATTGTCTTCCAGAAGAGAGTGTGGTTCCAATGGCCTCCTGCGTTGTTGCGGATCTTGTCCGGCCATTTACTGATTTGGGACAAAATCTCTTCAATGCTCTTGTCGGCCAAGGTGGTTCCGGCGACTTCTTTCAACAGATTGTCGAAGTACCCTCTGTGGTGCCGGGAGTAATGGATTTCCATGGTTTTTGCGTCGATATGGGGTTCAAGTGCTTTGTATTCGTATGGCAGGGGTTCGAAAGAGAGTATGCTCTGTTCGTCCTGGTTCGCCGCAAGTAATGGCAGTACAATGATTGCCAAACATAAAAAAAACAAACGATTCATATTTACCTCCTTTTAAACGGGGAAAAACCGTTCGGTGTAAATCTTCAAAAAGTGCAATTGTTTTTCTTTTTTGACAACTTTTTTTTAAAAAGTCATATTAAATGTGCGATTCCCTCACCATTCTATTCTGAAGATGATTCAATCTTTTGCTTTTTTGACCGAATCGGCGCACTGGACTGAAGCCGGAGGCCATCAATCGTTCCGGAACTGAACCGCGGTGAAGGGGCCGGTTTCTTCTTCATTGGAGATCCAGACTCTCATGCCCGACGGGGTGCGTTGGGCCCAGCAGTGATACGGAATCCAGGTCAATGTCACCGGATGTGAAGCGCTGCCGGGCTGCTCAGGATTTCGTTGACGACCTTCGGCACAGATTTTCTCGATTCCTCCGAAAAGGTGCGGGTCCTTGATCACATGGAAATGGACATTCATCGGCAGAGTACGGTTTTGAATCTGACCTTCGTTGTCCGGATCTTCCATGCAGTAGACCAAAGGACCTCTTTCAATCGCCTGCCGTCCTCGGTCGGAGGTTACAGCAGGATGGGCCGTGATTTGCTGTACCGGCATCGGCAATGTCAATTCGATGGAATCCCCGGTTGTCCAGGTCCTGCGGATTTCGGCATAGCCGTTCACCAGACGGAACGCCTTTTCCCGGCCGTTTAATTTCAGCTTGACGGGTTCCAGGGGCGGCATGTGTTGGCGATACAGATCCGAAGGGACCGGTTTACCGCGTGCCCAGCCGGGAATTCGCAGTTTCAGGGTGGCTTGGGTCGGATGCCGTGGGGATATTGCCATGCGGACCGTGCCGTCGTAGGGGTAGCGGGTGGTCTGGGTGACTGTCCAGGATTGGTCGATAAAATTGAAGACCGCCCGGTTCTGGGCGTAGAAATTGACGTAGAGCATATTGTCCTGCAATGCGTAAACATACCCCCCCAGGGAGGCGATCAGGCGGGAGACATTGGGCGGACAGCAGGCGCATCCGAACCAGGACTTTCTCTGGACTTTCCCTTCGGAGGCCAGGGGATTGGTATAGAAGAAGCGGTCTCCGGACTGGCTGATGCCGGACAGGATTCCATTGTAGAGCATCCGCTCCATGACATCTACGTAACGGCTGTCTCCGCTTGCCAGAAACATACGCTGCTGCCAGAAGAAGGCGGCCACTGAGGCGCAGGTTTCGGCATAGGCTGTGAGGTTGGGCAGGTGGTAGGCCGGTCCGAACCCTTCGAAAGAACCGTCCGATCCGAGGCCTCCGGTCAGGTACATTTTTTTGGAGATGATGTCTGTCCATACGGTTTCCAGTACCTTTCGGTATTCGGGGCGTAGGCCCATGGCCATGAGATCGGCCATGGCGGCGTACATATACATGGCTCGGACGGAATGGCCGACTGCCTTGTCCTGCAGGGCGATCGGCAGATGGTCCTGGGAGTATTCACCGTAGGATTCGCGTCTGGAATGATTGCCCCTGGAGTCGAGAAAAAAACGGGCCAAATCGAGATGGCGGGGGTCACGACCGACTTTGTACCATTGGATCAGAGCCAGCTCGATCTCCTGATGACCCGGCGGATTTTCCCTCTTTCCCGGGCCGAACTCTTTCATGACCAGATTGAGAGCCGATTCCGCGATTGCCCAGAGGGTTGTCTTTCCGGTCGCCAAACGATGGGCCAAGGCCGCTTCCATCAGGTGGCCGATGTTGTAGAGCTCGTGGCTCAGGTAGAGGCTGGCCCAACGATTGTCTCCGATCCAGTCCTGGGGCGGCCGGCCACCGAAAGTTCTGGCGGTATAGAGATAACCGTCCTTCTCCTGGGCTGCGGCGATTCGCTCGATCAGCCGATCCACCGCTTTGTCCAGTACGGAATCTTTGTTGTTGTGCAGCAGGTAAGATGCGGCTTCGATCACTTTGTATACATCGGAGTCGTCGAAGGGGTAACTGGTATGGTATTCTCCGGTCTTTTCTCCTTTAAGGGCCGCAGCGGCCAGATCGAAGTTTCCGGTTCGGCCGGTTTTTTCACACTGATCCAGCATGTGGCGGATGGTCACGTGTTGCAGGACCTCCTGGCGGGCACCCCAGAACTCCCCCTGAAACGTTACGGAATTGAAGGGCAGAGCGTGGATGAGCTGATTGTCGTCGAGGTTTTCAGCTGAACAATGCGATATGAGCAGGATGCCGAAAAGTGACAGAAAAGGCCACTGAAATTTCATGACCGACCTCCGTTTCAAACAATGTTGATCTTTTTCTATTCTATGGCAGTCGCTGATTGAAAGCATTGTGTACGATAACGCTGAAAATAAAGTCGATTGATTATCTGTCTTGACATTCTTTTTTACATACTCTAAAATCGAATATGGGTATGTGGCGGTGGAATTGGCTTTTTAAGTCGGCTTTATTCATTTGCTGCTCTCTGTATCTGTCTGCTCAGCGTTATTTTATACGCAACTACAGGCAGGATCACGGTCTGCCCACCCAACTGGTCAACTGCGGTTTGCGGACACCCGATGGATACGCATGGTTCGGGACTCCCGGGGGATTGCTCCGTTACGATGGCCAAGAATTCCATCCTTTTCGAATTGAAGACGGACTGATCAACAACGGCATCCGCCGTCTCATCTTTGACGGGACGGACTTCTGGGTCGGTACAGCGGCAGGAGTCAACCGATTTGACGGCCGTCATTTCACTGTTCCGAAAGGTCTGCCGGCGGCCATGGTGACTGCAATGGCCCGCTTGGGAGACGAGATCTGGATTGCAACGGTTGACGGAGGGCTGTATTCCGGACGGGGTGATTCTTTCCGTTTAATCTTGAATGATGATGGAGATGGTCATATCGTCGATTTGGTCTCTTTTTCGGACCGGCTCTGGGCGGTTTTCTCCATGCCCCGGAAAAGGCTGGCAACAGTCTGGGACGGCCGCAACTGGTACGATATCCCTGCGAAGGATTCCGGATTGCGCCCCAGTTTCCTGGTCACTTGGGCCGGGAGACTCTGGGTGGGGACGGGACGTGGTCTTCGGCCGCTTTCCCCTGACGGAAAGGAAGTTCTGTTGGGTGAGATATCGATGACCTCCGCCTGGGCCGATACAGAGGGGCGTCTGTGGGTCGGAACAGAGAAGGACGGCGTAACGGTTCTGGAAAAAGGGGGGAGTCTCCAACTGTCCGTTGAGAACGGATTGGTGGACAGTCATGTTCAAGCGGTGTTCGGAGATGAAGAAGGCCTGGTCTGGGTCTGCAGCAGCCGGGGGTTGAGCAAAGTGGCCAGCTTGGCTTTCCGCGGCTATCTTCCCGATCTGCCGGTGATGGCCATGGTCGAGCATGCCGGTGACTTGTGGTTCGCAACCGATGAGGAAGGACTTGTTCGATATGTTCCGGGGTCGAAATCCGTTCAACGATTTGGACAGGCTGAAGGCCTTCCGACCGAGAGTGTGCGCGCTCTGGCGGTTTTTCGGGAGCAACTCTATGCCGGTACGAGAAAGGGTTTGCGGCTCTGGGACGGCAGTTGTTTCGTTCAGGCGAACCTGGATTTCTTGAATGATGAGTACATTCTCAACCTGCAGGTTGTCGGCGGCCGTTTGTGGATTTCGACAGTCCGCAGGGGACTGGTGGCATATGACGGCCGACGGGTCATTCGATACGATACGACCGGGGGGCTTCCCAGCAATACGGTCTGGTCGGTGGCTCTGCAGGGGGAAACGGTCTGGATCGCCACCGAAGGCGGATTGTGCCGGAGCTCTCCGGAAGGACAGGTCGTGTGCCTGGGCCGCGAAGACGGTCTGGGTTGCGATCAGATCCGGGGGCTTCTTTACGACGAGTCGGCCCGAAGTTTGTGGGTGGCTACCGGGAATGGCCTCAATCGATTCCACAACGGGACCTGGAAACTGTTCGGCCGACATGAAGGGTTGATCAGTCCGCATATATCCTCTTTGCTGCGGGTTGGATCCGAGCTTTGGTTGGGTACAGAGCAGGGAATCTTCGTTCTTACCGACAATCACATACGTCGCGGTCCCGGACGCCGCAGCGGCCTCCTGCTGGGAGAGGAATGCTCCGGTGTGGCCGGATTGTTTCGTACTCAGGCCGGAGCCGTATGGTTTCTGTCGACATCGGGGGCCACCGAAATCGACCCCGGACTTCTCCATTGTTCCGATAAACCTCTGCCGTTGCAGATCTCTCGGGTAATTTCAGGGGAAACGTCGCTTCCCTTACCTTTCACAGAGCCTTTACCGCGCCGGCAGAACGACCTCACCTTCTTTTTTCGTGCATTGACCATGGTCTCCGAAGGAGAAATGCAATACAGAACCCGCCTCGATGGAGTCGACAGGGACTGGTCTGCAGCCACCGGTGCGGCTTCCGTGCGGTATGCCAACCTTGGAGGAGGGGACTACTGTCTTCGGGTGCAGGCCCGGGTTGATGAGGATTCCCCATGGTCCCCCGAATGTACCTCCCATTTCGCGATTACTCCGGCATTTTACGAGCGGAGCTGGGTTATCGGCCTGATGCTCTTTGCATTCGCCGGATTGTCCTACTACCTCGGTCATATGGTCAAGAGGGCGCTGGGCGCCATTTCTTTTTTTCGTCGTGTTCGGTACATCGGGCATTTCAAGGTCCTTGACAATCTGGGATCCGGAGGTATGGGGGTGGTCTACAAGGCCGAGGACCAGTTGAATTCCGGTCGGATTGTGGCACTGAAGGTGCTCAAGAAAGAGCATTTCGACAGTGACAGCGGAAAGCGGCGCTTTCAGTTGGAAGGTTCGATTGTCGATCAGTTCGATCATCCGGGAATTGTCCGCAATCTGGAACGAGGCGAAATTGACGGGAGTCTGTATATTGCCATGGAATACGTGGACGGAGTTCCGCTCAACGAATTGCTTCGCGTCAAGGGGCCTTTGCCGGTTGCATTGGCTGTACATCTGATGAAACAGATTCTCGATGTTCTGGGGCACCTGCATGAGAAAGGAGTTCTTCACCGTGACCTCAAACCGGAAAACCTGATGATTTCCCGTGAAAATCCGCCACGGGTGAAACTGCTCGACTTCGGGCTGGCCTTGCGGGAGACCCAGACCCGGTTGACTCAGTCGGGAATGGTCATGGGGACGTTGCATTTTCTGCCGCCGGAACGCATTCTTTCCGGTGAGTCCACTGCAAAAGGAGACGTGTACGGGACCGGGATTCTTTTTTTTGAGATGGTTACCGGAAGGCGCCCTTTTAAAGAGAATGGTTTTTTTGAAGTGATGAAGGCTATTCTGGATGCCGAGCTGCCGTCACCTTGTGTTTTCCGTTCCGATTTGCCCCGGAAGCTGGCCGGACTGATTCAGTCGATGATGAATCGTGATCCGGAGCAGCGGCCCTCTGCCCGTGAGGCGCTGAGATTGCTTCAGGAAATCCTGCCTGAAGTTTCGGAAGCATGAAAAGTTCAGTATAAAGGCTTGTTTCATACCAGTTCTTCTTGACAACTCCCCTTGCGGATCGTACCATCTGCTCTCCGATGTGGATGAATGCGAAGTGTATTCGGTGGCAATTCGGACCTGTGCAAGAAGGAGAAATGGTGTTGAGACAGTTTGCTTTTCGCGGAATGGAAATTCTTGTAAGGACCGGGCCGGAGCCCCGGGACGAGTTGCCGGTATTCGACTGCAGAGAAGCTGCACTGCCGGATCCGGAGGAGAGTGTGATCCTGCCGGTCGGTTCC
>CAYMND010000066.1:0-9663 GCA_964391685.1 uncultured Clostridia bacterium
GTGTGGTTTCGGGGCTGGATCTGTTTTCCCGGACATTTACTCTGGTGGACCCCAAGGTTTCTGTCGATCGTGTTGTCAATGATGGGGAAAAAGTCAAGATCGGTGATCGGCTGGCTTTTGTTTCCGGAAACCTGAGCTCGATACTTCGAGCGGAGCGGGTAGCCCTCAATTTTCTCCAGCATTTGAGCGGTGTGGCTACATTAACGAGACGCTTCGTCGATCTTGTGGCCGAAACAGGGATCAGAATCCTCGATACCCGAAAGACGACACCGCTTCTTCGGGATCTGGAGAAAAGAGCGGTTATCCATGGAGGTGGGAAAAACCATCGTCGGGATTTGTCGGCCATGGCTTTGATCAAAGAGAACCATATCGAAATGGCCGGTTCGATAACCAGTGCCGTGAGGGCAATACGGGAAGCCCATCCAGATCTGAGTCTGGAGGTGGAAGTCAAGAATCTCGAGGAACTGCAGGAAGCACTGGATCTCGAGCCGGATGTGATCATGCTCGACAATTTCAGTCCTGATTTGACCCGGAAAGCGGTGGACATGAAGCCGGAAAACATTGTATACGAAATTTCCGGAAACATCAGTCTGGAAAATGCTCTGAGCCGGATTTCTCAGGGCATTGACTTTGTATCCATCGGTGCGCTGACCCATTCAGCACCAGTGCTCGATGTGTCTCTGCTGATACAGAGGAAGTGAGTATGTCAGATTATCTTGAAACGGATGTACTGATTATCGGTGCCGGCATTGCCGGTATGAGTACGGCGATTGTGCTTGGAGAAGCGGGAATCGACACCTTGGTGATTGCCAAAGGGCAAGATCAGGGGGATACCAATACACAACTTGCACAAGGAGGTATCGCCGCTTTAGGGGAGGATGAACCTTCGGAGATTTTTATTGACGATATCTTCCGCAGCGGCGATCAGATCAATTATCGACCCGCCGTTGAACTGTTGGTCGAAGAATCCAGGAAGTGGGTGGAGAAAATACTCATTGATAAAGTGAAGGTGCCCTTCACGCAAGAAGAGAATGGTTCTTTTCTGCTGGCCAGGGAAGGGGCTCATTCCAGTCGACGCATACTCAATGTCAGAGATATGACCGGTAGGGCGATTCAGCAATCCATGACCGCATACCTCAGAACGTTGAAGTCGGTCCAGATACTCTATCAGCATACCGCCATCGATCTTCTGACCTATCCACATCATTCGCAGAATCCGCAACGGATGTTCGAGGAACCGAAAGTCATCGGTGCCTATGTCTTCGACAGCATCAAAAATCGGGTGCTTCGGGTATTTGCTCGTAAGGTTGTCTTGGCCAGTGGCGGACTCAGCAGTATTTTTCTTCATTCGACCAATCCGGAGTTTGCGGTTGGAAACGGTGTGGCCATGGCGCATCGAGCTGCCGCCCGCATCGCCAACATGGAATATGTCCAGTTTCACCCGACCGCCTTCTATCACAAAGAAGCCGGAAATTTCCTGATATCCGAGGCGGTACGCGGTGAAGGGGCCCGTTTGCTCAACCGTAAAGGGGAATACTTCATGGATCGATATTCCCCGCAAAAGGATTTGGCGCCGAGGGATGTCGTATCCCGAGCGATTTACGCCGAAATGACTGAAAGCGGAGATGAGTTTGTTTTTCTGGATTTGGCCTCTTTTGCCAGAATCGATATCAAGCAAAGATTCCCGACCATTTTCGAGAATTGTCTGAACCACGGCGTCGATATAACCAGAAGGCCGATTCCGGTTACGCCTGCAGCCCATTTCAGTTGCGGTGGGGTTGTGGTCGATCTTGACGGGGTCTCCAGTTTGAAAAATCTCTATGCCGTAGGTGAAGTGTCGAATACCGGTGTGCACGGCGCCAATCGTCTGGCCAGTGTGTCTCTCCTGGAATGTCTGGTATGGGGAGCTCGGGCCGCTCAGCATATCATTGAGTTTGGATTGAAGGGAGACAGGGATTACCTGATATCGGAAGTGCCTTCCTGGGTGTTTCCATATCCCCAGGATCCCATCGATCCGGCGTTGATCTGGCAGGATCGGGTGATCATTAAATACATCATGTGGAACTACAGCGGCATTATCAGGACATCGAAAAGATTGGAACGGGCCCGTTCGGATCTGGAATATCTCCGTCATCGTATCGATCAGTTCTATCGAAAAACCGAATTGAACAATGCCATTATAGATCTGAGAGATTCGGTGCTGACGGCTCTGCTTGTGGTCTACGGAGCGTTACAAAACAAGACCAGCCATGGGGCCCATTTTCTGAAGGATAACGAAGACGACGATTAGGAAGCGAAAATATCCTCCAGAGAGCCATCCACCTCGAAACTGTCTACAGGACGGACCGGAAGTTCCCGATCGGGCAATTCCAGATCGAATATGCCTTTTGAGATGGTTTCCGGATTGATGGTGACACAGCAACGGTTTTCAAAGATGCGGTCCAGCTTGCGACTCTCATCAATGTCTTCCGGTTTGGCCATAAGATTCAAGATATAACGGCGGTATGTGTCTGGAATTTCCGTCAGCCGAATGCCGATATCCGGGTGATTTGCACCTGCGGGTTGGTCGCTGTGCCAGCAAATTTCACCTTTCAACATGATGATTTGACCGTTGAGGTTCAATCGGAGTGTGACATTGCGCTCCTGAGGCAGTTGATCCGGGGTGATGCGCATGCCCTGTAGAGACATGTCCACAACCATGCCGTATCCGTTATCGAGTTCCAGTAACAGGGTGTCGTTGATCCTCGGGTAAAGCCTGCGTTCCATAGTTACTCCTTTCGATGCTGTGGAACGCATGAGCGGTGCCAAAAAGGGAGAACATGTGAAAAGTGCCGATAAAAAAAGAGATTTTACTTTTTCTGACAGATTTTGATGGAATGATTGGTGTTGACAAGTATTGACGGTGTAAACTTAAGTTGACAAACCAATGTAAAGAACCGGAAGCAGACGATAAGCCGGGTTCTGTCAAGAAGGATCATTTATCTGGGATCACCATCGCTGATGACCTCGAGCGGCCAACCCAAGGATCTTGGCCGGGACAGCCGTAACATCCTCTGTATGGCCTTGCACCGGGTGGGGTTTACCGTTACCCTCTCCCGTCACCGGGAGAAGAGGTGAGCTCTTACCTCACCGTTTCACCATCACCGCCGACGGACCAGCCGTCATAGGCTGTCTTGTCTCTGTGGCACTTTCCTTATTCCCCGCATGGCGAGGAACAGTTCCTGTTAGGAACCACCCTTCCCTGTGGTGCCCGGACTTTCCTCCCCGTGCATAAAAAACACGGAGCGATCCTTTGTCTGCTTCCGGAAAAACAATTATATCATCAGAAGGGAGTTGACAAAAGAGTTTAGGTGCTATACACTGAATTTGTGAAACCGGAAACCTTTCATAGCCTGGATGCAAAGATCAAGAAACTGGTGATGCGGTACCAGAAATTAGAGCGTCTTCCGAGACGTTTTTCAAACGGTATGGCTCTTACTTCCAGTGAGATTCATTTGTTTGAAACCATCGGAGATCTGCCAGGGATCAGTGTAACCGAACTGGCTCGTCGGCATGGTATCAGCAAAGGTGCGGTTTCTCAGACGCTGAAGCGATTGGATGCAAAAAACATGATTGAGCGGGAGATCGATCCCCAAAATCAATCTCGTATTCGTTTGAAGTTGAATGAGATGGGGGAAAAAATGCATCGTGAACACAAAGATTGGCATGAAAAGCGTTTGGATGGAGGATTAATGGATTTGATGAACGAGTTGACCGAGGAGGAAGGGCAGTTTCTTCATCGTTCCTTTGATCGGTTCAATCAGGTTTTACAGGAAATGATCCGGTTAAACCGGTAAAATTTTTTCAATATTGTGTTTAGCAGCTAAACACCAGGAAGGAGTCATGAGCAACAAAAACAACCATGTTTGTCCGGCCAGTCACGCCTGGGTGCTTGACAACCCGGTCAGGAAACTGTTTCAGAAACCGAAAAAGATCATTGGGGATTTTGTGCAAACTGGTATGAAGGTGATCGATCTGGGTTGCGGTCCTGGATATTTCACTCTGGTAATGGCGGGTATGGTCGGTTCATCAGGTAAAATATTGGCTGTAGACCTTCAGCAGGAAATGTTAAGTAAACTGAAACGGCTAGGATGTCCACCTGTTTCCGTTAGAATACCCCAGGAAGATTCAGGTTCCAGTATTAAAGGAATAAGGTTCCTGGCTTTCTGGTTGAGAAAAATGATGATATCACCTTGCTGGAGACTGGTTTTATCGTTGTACTTTTCAAGATCGAATTCGGGCATGGAGCGTTCCTCCTCGATTCGGGATGATATGTAGAACATCCTGTATTTTTCTACGGTTATTGATACCGGATCGGTAATACGTTGCATGATGATATGATGACGCTCGAGAAGATCGATCAATTCTTCTTCTCTTGAAGGAACGACATACGCTATGGGTAGACGTAGGCTTTTCTTGACTTTAACTACCGGTTCGAAACGCGACCAATCCTGCCATTCCGATTTCCATTCGTTCAGATTGAAAACCGGGAAAGAAATGGTGGGCTGGTATGGATCCGGAAAGTAATCCATACGTACGAAGACTCGATCATTACCATTAATTTTTTCCAGTAGTCGTGCTCTTGCGGACCTGACCATGGTGAGAATTTCTAGAGACCGTTCGGCTGACGTTTGAAGGA
This sequence comes from uncultured Clostridia bacterium, assembly GCA_964391685.1. Taxonomy (GTDB): domain Bacteria; phylum Acidobacteriota; class Aminicenantia; order UBA2199; family UBA2199; genus CAYMND01. The sequence continues at coordinate 4,679 of CAYMND010000066.1, forward strand.
AAGCCATCATTGCGCTGAGTTGGGCGGATGTTCTTCGTTCTAGCATATTGTCTACGTCTCCATAGCGTTTACCTTCAAGAATAAAGGAAAGTGTATTGTAGATACCCAAGCTTTGTCTGCCATCGTCAATGTCGTTGGTGGAATAACGCAACCGGTCGTTTTCATCGGGTGTACCGACAATATATGGGGAAAATATGAATCCATCTCTTTCCAGCAACTTTTTCATGGACGGATAAAAGATGTCCCTACTGAAGGAACGGATTGTAGGATCGATGTTGAGATTACTCAACCAGCCCAACATTTCGTCTGCGTTCTTGATCATTCCCTGTTTGATCCACCAGGAATCAATGGCATTGTACTCGTGCACATCCAGAGTTATTTCCGGAAACCATTGCTGGAAAAGTTGGTGCAAGGCCAGTGTCTCCGGTTCGCTCAGAAGCAAGTGATTTCGGTTGAGATCGCGATTGTTGGCGTTGCGTCTCTGTCTCATTTCGGAGCCGTCCGGATTGATCGATGGGATCAACAGGATATCGAGATGGTCCAGGATTTTGGAATTCCGGCTCAGTAGTGCTTTTGCCAGAAGTAAAGCGGCTTCTTTTCCGGATGGTTCGTCACCGTGCTGTTGACAGAAGATCAAAACCAGTGGTTTTTTGTCCCTATTGCCGGCAAATGGACCGTGGGAAAAGTATAAAACGGCAAGGTCTCTGCCTGAAACGCTTTTTCCGAATATTTCCATGGTGACTTGGCAACTGGACCGATCAATTTGGTTCAAAAATGCCATCATGGAGTTGTATTCAGTCGGTCCTGTGGACATTCCATAAAACGGAATCAACATATTGATCAGAACCAGAAGCAGTCGCAGCATGTCTTTTTTCATGAAAAGTTACCTAATTTTACACATCGCAGTTCTGTAAAATATTTTAATTATAATTATAAAGGCATGGAGCTTGAGAAGCAAGAAATAATGGCTGACATTATTCTTTGGTCTGGGTTCATCTGGATGTATGGCAAAGTTTTTCTTCCAAGTGGGTACCTGGAAAGCGGTGGTTGACTGGCAATGAAAACTGATCCTGTTGTTTTTGTGGTCTAAATGGAATAAATAGGTGTTAAATAATATCTAATCGGTGTGTAACCCAAAAAATGCGAAAAGAAAAAACGTTTTGTTATGATTTCACGTTTATATATTATCTGTTTGAAAAGACCCTTTATAAAAATAAGGAGATTAGATTATGCGTTGGATGAAAACGTTTGTTTTGGCAATGCTGGTGGTTGTGATGTCGGTCGGTTTCGGGTGCGGAAAAGGTGATGCTCAGCAGAAGGCTGCTCCGGAGAAGGGACCAGGGGCTCAAAGAAGGGGAAAGGCACCGGATGCGGAGCAGAAAAGCGGAATGGATGCCTTACCGGTTTCTGTCATCAACACGGAACGGGGCGAAATTGATTCGGTGATGATCTTCAGCAGCAATGTCGATTCCGAGAAGCAAGTTCAGATATATCCGTTGAGCAGTGGAATCCTGGAGGAAATTTTGAAAGATGAAGGCGACCGGGTCAAAAAGGGAGAGGTGCTGGCACGTCTGGATGACCGGGAAGCGAGTCTTAACGAGGAAAAATCACGTTTGATATTCGAACAGCTGTCTGCCGAACTGAAGCGTCAAAAGGAGTTGTTCGAGAAGAATATGATCAGTGAAGATACGTATGAAAAGCTGAGATTCAGCACGGAACAGGCAAGGGTTGATTGGCAGAGCAACAAGTTGATGCTTTCCTATACCCGTATCACCTCACCCATTGACGGGATCGTCGGTAGAAGGGAAATCAAGATCGGAAACAAAATCAATACAACCGATATGGCTTTTACTGTCGTCGATACCAGGGAAAAGATCGCCGTTGTTCACGTTCCCGAGCAGAACAGAAAGGATATTCATGTAGGGCAGAGTGCCTACCTGAATGCGTCCGGTGTTGATGTTCCGGCTGCGGTGAAACGCTTTTCTCCATCGGTTGATCCGGACAGCGGCACGGTCAAGGTTACTGTTGCCACGTCCGACCCGGATAACCATTTGGCGATCGGTCAGTTTGTAAACGTGCGTCTGATCCGAGATGTTCATAAAAACGCCCTGTTGCTCAATAAAGAAGCCCTGGTGTACGAGGGGGGCAAGGTTTTTGTTTTCAGACTCGATGAAGGAGACACGGTGACTAAGGTGGAAATCCGTACTGAATTTGAAAGCGGGAACAAAGTAGAAATTGTGGATGGTCTGACTGACGGTGACCGAGTGGTGACTGCCGGAAAAAGTTCCGTAAAGAGCGGAGATAAAGTCAGGGTCGTCATGAACGAAAAATAGTCGATAGAAGCGAGAGGCTCCCATGAAAAACAGCCGTTACGCATTCACCACCCAGAGACCGGTGGCGATCACCATGATTGTCCTGGCCATTGCCCTTTTCGGTTTCATCAGCTACACCCAGATGAGCTGGGATCTGATGCCGGAAATCTCTTATCCGACCTATACAGTTCGCACCGAATATCCCGGTGCCGCTCCCGAGGAAGTGGAGAATGTTGTGTCCAGGCCGCTGGAAGAACAACTGAGTCTGATCAAGAACCTCAACTCCATTACTTCCGTTTCGCGTCCCGAACAATCTGACATTATCCTGGAATTCATCTGGGGTACAGACCTGGATCGGGCAGCCCAGGAAATTCGTGAAAAACTGGATCAGGTCTACTTTGAAGAGGATGTGGACAAACCGATGATTCTGCGCTACGATCCGTCGTTGGATCCGATTCTGAGAATTGCCGTGAGTGACAGCACGATTCAGCTTATGGACCTACGTCAGATCGTGGAGGACGAGATCGCCCGAGATCTGGAAGGTGTTCCGGGAGTCGCTGCCGCGAAGGTGAAAGGCGGTCTGGAGAAAGAGATTCTCATCAAGCTGGATGAAAAGAAGATGACTCAGACCCGGATCCCCTACGATACGGTGACCGCGCGTCTACTGCAGGAGAACGTCAACCTGTCGGGAGGCAACATCAAAGAGGGAGAGACGGAATATATCGTCCGTACCCTCAACGAACTGAGAACCGTGGATGAAATCGGTGACATCATCATTGTCCAGAACGACAACGTTAAACTCAGGCTGAGGGACATTGCCCAGATCGAATACAGTCATAAGGAACGGACGGTTATCACCCGCATCAATGGGGTCGAGAACGTTGAATTGGATATTTTCAAAGAGGCCGATGCCAATATCGTCGCGGTGGCCAAGGCTGTTTTGGACAAACTGCAGGGATCTGCGGAACAACGGGCCTATGTGGCGGCTATGGCGGTGCAGAAGACGAAGACGATTGAAAGAGGTCAGGCAGATCCGGGGCGGAGTCGAAGAGCCCGTGGGGGAGATTTCCAGGCCCGCCTGCGAGAACAGCAGATGACTGATTTCATCGCGTATCGGCTGCCCAAGAGCATGCACATCGAGACATTGTCCGATCAGTCGATATTTATTGAAAACTCAATCAACGAAGTGAAAAGCACCGCCATCATGGGCGGTTTTTTGGCAATCCTGATTCTCTATCTTTTCTTGCGCCATCTGGGGACCACAATGATTGTGGCCGTTTCCATCCCGATTTCCATCATTGCCACTTTCGCTCCTTTGAAACTGTTCGGAGTCAGCATGAACATCATGTCACTGGGAGGTCTGGCTCTCGGTGTCGGTATGCTGGTGGACAGCTCGATCGTGGTTATGGAAAGTATCTTTCGCTGCAGGGAGGAAGGTGATGGGTTCATTGATTCGGTAATTCGCGGAGTCAGCGAAGTGGGCAGCGCGGTGATTTCCTCCACCCTGACCACAGTTGCCGTTTTCTTTCCCATTGTATTCGTCGAAGGGATCGCCGGTCAGATATTCGGAGATCTTTCGCTGTCTGTGGTCTTTTCGCTGCTCGCATCTCTCCTGGTTTCATTGTTCTTCATCCCCATGCTCGCCTCCCGAAAGTTCGAATTGAAAAAGACAAGTTTGGCCAGCCCCTTCGTCTATCGGTTTGAGACGAAACGCAATCCGAGTACTTTCCTTTCTCTCTTCGCCGAGTGTCCATATATGATCCTGCGGATCCTGTTCAGCTTGATATTGATCGGCGCAGGTGCTTTTGTCTCTTTCATCATTGTCATTCTCTGGGTACTCATTCGGCCTTTCGGAATGCACAGAATCCTGGAAAAAGGTTTTATGAGACTGGCTGCTTTAATTCAATCGTTAGCCCCCATCTGGGACGATTACGGACGGTTCATGGCATTTGAAGCCTTCAACGCCAGTTTCGGCATGAAGCGATTCTTCCTGTCCTATGTACCCATCTATATTTTTGCCCTGATCCGGTTCATCATGCAGATGGCCATGTCCCTTGCAGTGCGGTTTGTTCTCAGCCTCCTGGTGATGCTGATTGTTGTGGGAAAGTTTTTTCTCACCTTGTTCGCGGCGCTTCTGGTTCCGGTCATCAATCGGATCACCGCCGGATTCACCCGTCTCATGGATTGGGTCAATCAAGGATACCCGCGCCTGCTCGATTTATGCCTGAAGCATGACTGGCGGGTTATCGGAGTCACTTTCCTGCTTTTTATTCTGTCGATATTCGTCATATATCCCTCCCTGGGCAGTGAACTGATACCTCAGGTTCATCAGGGAACTCTTTATCTGAACATCAATTTCCCTGTGGGAATTCCGGTCGAGAAGAACGACGAGCGGATGAAAACGTTTTCAGACGAGATCCGGAAAATAAATCTGGTCCGGAGTGTAGGTTACGCCTCGGGAACCACCAAGGATGAACTTTCGGAGAGCGAAGTGGGCGAGCACATCGGCAAGATGACCGTCAACGTGGAAAAAGGGAACGATATTTTCGCCAACGAGGAGAAGGTGATCTCGGAAATCCGGAAGATTATGTCCGAAAAGACCGATCTCGACTATACCATCGCCCGACCTGTGCTTTTTACCATGAAGGCTCCGATCGAACTGGTGATCAAGGG
>CAYMND010000067.1:0-9554 GCA_964391685.1 uncultured Clostridia bacterium
AAACTTGTTGCGTACGTAGAACTTCCAGGGCTGGAAGTTGAGCAGGGCATCGCCCTCCTGCATATACTGTTCCCGGGAGGTGATGGTTGAACGGGACCGGACGGTAAAACCGGAGAAATCAGCCAGATGGGTGTCGGCTATGGTTTCCCGGTCGCGGTTGATGAATGCCTTGAAAATGCTGTCGATGTGGCCCCTGATTTTCTGGCGATCGACCTCATGGTCCTGTGGAATGGAATTCATGGGAGATACTCCTTATGGTTTGAAAATTCCTTTTGATTTCAAGGTTTTCATTATAGGCTTATTTATACATAAAAACAAGGGATTTTCTCACAATTGACTGTTATTGTCGCAAAATCAGACATGAAAAACAAAAAAAATACTGGATTTTGCTATACTGTTTTCCCCGAACTCCCCCGGTTTTTTGTCCTTTTGGTCCTGATCTGTCCCGTTGGCTCTTTCCACCCTTTTCGTTCTTGGGGATACAGCCCCCCCCTTAATTCAAGTAAAGGAATTTCGAGGCGAAATCCGGATCACTGGTCAGATTGACACCCAGTTTACGCAACCCCGCAGCGTCACCGGGAGCGGGCATGTGAGTGATATGAACCTCGCAGCCCTCCAACTCTTTCAGCTTTTGGATGGCCACATCAGCAGTGGGGTTGGTGGCGGCGCTGATGGATAGTGCGATGAGGGTTTCCTCTAAATCGAGACTGACCACGCGGCCTTTTAGGATTTCCTGTTTGAAATGGTTGAGTGAGCTGACGATCTGCTGCGGCAGCAAGTCGATCTGATGTGGAATGCCGGCCAGTCTTTTTACGGCGTTGAGGATCAGGCTGGAAGCGGCGTGCAGCATGGGGGAATTCATTCCGGTGATGATGGTGCCGTCCTGCAGCTCGATGGCTGCACCGCAGAAGATGCCCTTGCTGCCTTTCCCCTTTTCTTTGGCTTTGACGGCGGCTTCACGGGCCGGGTTGACCACGAGGCGGTCCTCGGCGGTGAGCCCCTGGTTTTTCATGATCACTTCGACCCGTTCCACCGTCTCTCGATCACACAGTCCCATGGCGTATTCACAGGAGTAGCGGAAATAGCGGCGGATAATCTCCTGAGCTGAAGCCAAACGGCAGGTTTCGTCGTCAATGATGCCGCTTCCGGCACGATTGACTCCCATGTCGGTGGGGGATTTATAGAAAGAGGGAGCCTGGGTGATTTTTTCAATGATCCGTCGCAGGAGAGGAAACGCTTCGATATCCCGATTGTAGTTGACCACAGTCTGTCCGTAGGCTTCCAGGTGGTAATGGTCGATCATGTTGGCGTCACGAAGCTCGGCGGTGGCCGCTTCATAAGCGACGTTAACCGGATGCTTCAGGGGCAGATTCCAGATGGGGAAGGTTTCGAACTTGGCGTAGGCGGCATGAATGCCGCGCTTGTGTTCGTGGTAGAGTTGAGTCAGACAGGTGGCCAGTTTGCCGCTTCCCGGGCCCGGGCCGGTAACCACCACGATGGGTTTTTGGGTTTCGATGTATTCGTTGGCACCGTACCCTTCTTCGCTGACAATCAGGTCGATATCGGTGGGATAGCCTTTGGTGAAACGGTGGGTGTATACTCGTACTCCCCGGCGTTCCAGCTTGTGTTTGAAGGAAAGAGCCGCCGGCTGATCCGAAAATCTCGTGATGACTACGGCGCCGATGTCGATGCCCCAGTCTTTGAAATCATCGATGGTTTTCATGGCGTCGGCATCGTATGTAATACCGAAATCGGCACGGATCTTTTTCTTCTCGATGTCACCGGCACAGATGCAGAGAATGACCTGGGTCTGATCCTTCAGCTTGCTGAGAAGCTGCATCTTGACGTTGGGGTCGAAACCGGGCAGAACACGGGACGCATGGAAATCGAACAGTATTTTACCGCCGAATTCCAGATAAAGTTTTCGGGAATCACGGGTATTGATTCGTTCCAAAATGGCCTGGCTCTGTTCTTTGAGATACAGGGCGTTGTCGAAACCGATTTTCTTCATGGACTTGTTTTTCCTCCCGAATGACACTTTACTGTATCAAAAAAAGCAGGCAGGTTGCAAGAAGAAAAAATGAAGTTGGTCAATTCATTGAGATGATAACATAATAAATCTGGTACTCGAAAGTTGTGATCAAAGAGTACTGTGTTATTAAAGCCACAACAGACGTTAACAGGAGCATGCGCGATGGACTTCATTAAAAAGATGACAATCAAGAAAAAATTGACGGTGCCTGTATATTTTCAGGTCGCTCTGCTGGTTGTTCTCATGATTTTCTTTATCAATATCCGTGGAAAGGTCAAAAAGACGGAAAGTCAGCAGATGGGGATGGTGGAACTTTCAGCCAAGATTCGTCAGCTGTCCGATCAGAAAGAGAGTTTTTTGCGGGGAGATTTAAGTCTGGAAGAGCTTGAAAGGACGATTATGAGCATCCGCAATCAAATCGGAGGCATGACTTTGCAGCGTTTGAATGCCCTGGACGGTAGTCTGGAAACCGCTATTGCCAATTTCAAGGAGATCAGCGATAGAATGAAGCAGAACAGTGAGTTGGAGAAAGAGATCTTCTCCTTGCTCGATGTGTCGATAAACCAGTCCAACCAGTACATCGCCCAGACCGTCGCCCGGTTGGCGGATCCGGCCAGGAGCAACAGTGTATCGATTCTCGAGCGACAGGTGATCGCCGCCGCCAACCAGAACACCAACTCGAACAATGAGATTAAAATTCTCTTTTTCCGCATGAAGGAGGATGTGAAGCAGGCTGATATGCTGGAATCCTTTTTGACCGCAGCGCTGAAAAACGCATCGGCTACCCGGGAGCGTCTGAAAAATACGCCGTTCGCCAAAATGCCCGAGGAGAGTGAAAAGGCGCTGAGTAGTATTCAGAAAAGTGCTTTCACCTACAAGGGCAACTTCAACCGGATCAATGATTTGTCCGCTCTGATTCAGCAGGGAACGACCGCCTTTCACAAGGAAATTGAAACCATCAATATGGAAACGACCAGTGGCGTTTTCTCCAGCTTCATGACCCAGTTGCTGGCGCTTTTTCTGTTTGTCCTGATCATATCTGCACTCATCATATTAGTGAGTGTCACGATGACCCGGATGATTGTACGGCCCATCACCCAGACCCGTGACATGCTGGGTGAAATCTCCTCCGGAGAGGGGGACCTGCGCGGCCGGCTGAAGGTGGACGGAAATGACGAAATCGCCAATATGTCGAAAAACTACAATCGTTTTGCCGACCAGGTGGAGATGATCATTCAGAATGTGAAAAGCAGCACCGTCGAGGTGTTGAACGCCACCCGGGAGATTGCGACATCATCCTCTGATCTGGCCAGCCGAACGACGGAGCAGGCTTCCGTGACCACGGAGACTTCCGCGACCATCGAGGAGTTTACTGCGGTTGTTCGCAGCAATACCGAACATGCCGCAAATCTCAATGTCCAGTTGAGCCAGCTCAATACAGAGATGCAGGGGAATATGGCCCTCGTTAACGAGGTCACCGAGACCATGACCGAGATCTACCAGTCCAGCAAACAGATCGACAACATTGTCGATGTAATCAACGACATCAGTTTCCAGACCAACCTACTGGCCCTCAATGCGGCGGTTGAGGCGGCCCGGGCCGGAGAAGCCGGCCGCGGCTTCGCCGTTGTGGCTTCGGAAGTCAGGAATCTTGCCCAGAAGACGGCTGAATCGTCGAAGAGCATCCAGGCCATCGTCACCGGCAATGTCAAGGCCACTGCAAAGGGAACGGAACTGGTCAAAAAGACCTCCGATCTGCTGGTGAACGTCATCAAAGCCTTGCAGGATGCTGTGGAGAAGATCGGCTTCATCAGCCATTCGTCTCAGGAACAGAACGATGGAATTCAGCAGATCAGCAACTCGGTCATTCAGATCGATGAGGTAACCAATCAGAACGCTGCTCTCGTGGAGGAGCTTTCCGCTACCAGCAGTTCCATGGAGACGGTGGCCAAGCAGCTCCAGGAACTGGTGGGGCGCTTCAAGACTTCGGAGGATGTGGATTCCTTTAAAATGGAAGCCAAAAAACCGTCTGTTCCAAAAAAGGATGTGAAGGCTCCTGCAAAAACTCCTGCCGCGGTCAAGATACCTGAACCGAAGAAAGCACCCGAGTTGAAAAAAACACCTGTAGCGCCCAAAACAACTGTAGCTCCCAAAGCGCCCGTAGCGCCCAAAGTGTCAGAGCCCAAAAAGGAGCCGGAGCCGAAAAAAGCGGCGGAACCGAAAAAGGCTCCTCCATCACCTCCAGCCACACCATCAAAAATGAAGGAAACAGAAAAGAAAGCAGAAAAAAAGGAAAAACCGGGCAAGACAGAACCTGGTAAAGCAGATACCGTGTCTGATCTCGATGATTTTTTCTCCGGAGACGGATTCGAGGAATTTTAGTTTTTGTCGAGCCGATCCGCCCATTCCAGTGACCATTGACCCAGCGGTTCGATGAGAGAGAAGAGCTGTCGGCCGAAATTGGTCAATTGGTAGCCTTCCAGGGTCCGGTCAACCAGGCCGGCTTCCTGGAGATCCTTAATTCGGCGGTTGAGGATGGAAGGTGAGATGGTTCCGCCTTTGCTTCGGCAGAGATCCTGAAGGTTGCGGAAAGTGGACGGGCCTTTATTCAGGTTCCAGATGATTCCCATGGCCCAGCGCCGCCCCAGCAGGTCGAAAAGGGCCATGATGGGGGAGCCGGTTTGTGAGCCTCTGACTGGATGACCGGGTCTGGGTATGGCCATGGGCAATTCTCCTGGAATTCAATCCGTATCATGATAGCAGACGGACGACGGATTGGCCAGCCCCGTCGTCCGTTCACTTGGATGGTTTTCCTATCGTGAAGCCTGATAATCCTGGAGTGTCATTCCGGCTCTCCCGATGTTGTCGCTGTCCAGTTCCTGGATGGTGATGGTGAATTCATTGGCCGGAATTCCGGTGAGTTCGATGGCCTTCCGGCTCAGGCCTTCGATCAGAGCCTTTTTTTGTTCCGCAGTGCATTTTCCCATGGTTACCTGAATGATTGGCATGCTTTCCTCCTGTCGATATTAAGTGCTACGAAAATAATAGCATGCTACGGAATAAAAAGCAATCGCGTTTTTTTTTGTACATGTGTTAAAATATACGATCCATGTCGATCACGTTGATTGTGACTCTCGTTTTCGCTCCGAGCCTTTTCTGGTTCGGATACTTCTATTATCACGACCGCTTCAAGCCCGAGCCGCCGATCCTGACCGCCTTGTCTTATCTGCTGGGTTTCTTTTCGGGTTGGCTTTGTCTGCAGTCCTACGAGTCCTTTTTTTCACGATACAAGATCCCCCTGGGTGATTCCGGACTTGTCGGAATGAATCTGTCTTTTTTGCTCTACTGCATCCTGGTCGTCGGCCTGGTGGAGGAACTGTTCAAGTTTGTTCCGTTCTGGGTGATGACGCGCTTTTCCGATTTCAACGAGGAGATCGACGGCATTTTCTACGCTTCGGCGGTGGCTCTGGGCTTTGCTTCCTACGAGAATATTCACTACCTGCCCCAGTTGACTGGGTTTGTTCTCGTCGGCAGGGCCTTCGCCTCGCCCCTCAGTCATACCATCTTCGCCTCGGTCTGGGGCTACCTGGTGGGACGGAAGAGAGTGCACGGGCAGAGGATCTGGCCTGCGGCGGTCATCGGTGTCGGGCTGGCTTCGGTCAGTCACGGTCTGTTCGATTTTCTGACCTTCTCTCCCGTCTGGAGGCTGCTCGGTGCTTTGATGCTGCTGGTCCTGTGGCTCTGGCGCATCAAGACCTCGGAGATGATCGCCGCCAAAGGTGTGGTGAAGGTTCGTGATCCTTTTTTCCGGAAATAGTCACAATGGTGTCATTTTTCTTCTATCTGTCCGTCATAGAGTATGAAAACTATTGAGTCGGAATGTGACACTGGGCATAAAAAAGAGATCGACTGCTGTATTCAGGAATATTACCTGATGCTATATCGTTTCTGTTCCCGCCTTCTTGGTGACGGTGAGGAAGCCCGGGATGTTACGCAGGATACCTTTTTGATTCTGAACCTGAATCTCAACCGAAAGGATACGGTGGTCGAAAATCGGAAAGCCTGGTTGTACCGGACGGCCGCCAATCGCTGCACGGATTTTCTGCGGCGGAGGAATCGATTCCGGGGTATTTTTTTCCGGAATGAATTTCTACCCGGAACGGCGGAGCCGGCCGATCGTATGATGGAAGAGGAACAGAGGGATCGGAATCTGCGAGCCTCGTTTTCACGCTTGAGTGTCCGGGACCGGTTGCTGCTGTCATTGTACCGTGATGGTTTAACCTACGCCGATATGGCGTCAATCTCCGGGATCCGGTTGACTTCGATCGGGAAATTGCTTGCACGAGCGATGGCCAGACTGACCCGGGAAGTGAAGAGAGGAGAGTCGGAATGAAATGTTATCTGGATCAAGACTTTCAGATGTTTATGGACGGGGAGATGGAACCGGAACGACTGCCGGAATTCAATGCTCATCTGGAAAGTTGCGGACGTTGCCGTAACCGTCTGGAGGTGGTTCGCAATCGGATGGATCGGTGTAACGAGTGGTTGTCCCGGCTGGAAACGATTGATGATCCGGAACGTGTAAAGCGGGGAGCATGGAGGAACTGGTTTTTTAGACCGCTGACAGCTCCGGCCGGACCGGTGGTCTGTCTTTTCGCATTGCTGTTGATTCTGCTGCTGTTTTCCTGGTCGGAGAAAATTGGAGCAGGGGACGGGAGCAACTCTGATTCGGAGGGAAACGGTCGGTTTTTCCTCATTGCCGACAGTCAGGCAAGACGAATTTTTCATTCCATCGATTTGAACGGCTATGTCCCGATGGCGGATCCGAAAATCATCATTTTCAAGGAGGTGAAGTGTGAATAGAAAGAAAAAACTTGGCGGTTTGATCCTTTTTCTGTGTATGATTCTTTATACAGAACTGTTCTCCCAGGAACAGATAAAGTCGGACAAAAAGGAGGGGAAACGAACGATTTCTATCGAGGTCAAAGTACTGAAAGTTTTAAAGTCAGACACCATTCTGATGTCCAATCCCAAGACGGTGATCGAGGACGGAAGTGAAGGTTCTCTCATAATGGGCCGCAGGATTCCGGTGAAAAACGAAAAAGGGGAAATGGAATATTTCGATGATACCACCGAAATTAAAGTCATGCCCAGAATCGTGCCGGAAAAGGGAATCGAGATGACCATCGAAGCCATCATTCGCGGCTACGACAAAGAAAAAAATAAACAGACGATTTCCACCATGAAGAAATGTGAATTGATCGGAAACCTGGAAACCATCGTGCTCGAACTGATGGAGAACAAAAAAGACAAGAGCCGGATGGTGTTTCAGTTCACTCCCATGGTGAATCCCAAGCCGATTGTGGAGTCCGTGCCTGGCGGCAAGGATTGATCCGTTTCAAGTTTTCTTACTATTTTAGTGATTCTTCGCCGCTGAAGACCCGATCGTAGGCGAATTCGGAAAAATCCAGCTGCCATTTTCCGCTGATCATGCGCTCCGCCAGATGTTTGCCCATGGCCGGGGCCAGCATGAATCCGTGGCCGCACATACCGGCGGCGATATACAGGTTTTCGATGGGGCTTTCGTCGACGATGGGGTTGCCGTCCGGGGTCACGGTGTAACTGCCGGACCAGTGCCGGAGAAGGGAAACGTTTTCCAGGGAAGGTACCAGCCGGACCATGCGCCGGGCAACCTGGGGCAGAAAATCGAAACTGAGATCCTCGCGGATGCCCGGAACATTGGGCATCGGGGTGTAGCAGCCGATGATCTGACCGCTTTCAAGCTGCTGGAAATAGCAGCCGTCGGGGCGGTAGTCCACCAGCATTGGGCCCAGGATCTTCGGCATCCGTTCGCTGATCACCGCTTCGTGGCGCTCCGGGAAAAGAGGCAGATCGAGTCCGATGGACTTCATCAGTTCGGCTGTCCAGGGGCCGGTGGTGATCACCAGTTTTTCCGCCTCCAGAACCTGTCCGTCCCGGAGGGTGACGGAAAACGGGCTTCCGATGTCAATTCTCACCACGGGATTGTGGGTGATGATGTGGTTGCCCGCTTTTTCTATTTCGCGTCGGAAGCCCCGGATGACGGCGAAAGGGAAGGCCTGGCCGTCACCGGGACAGTAGGCGCCGCCGATCAATCCGTCCATGCACAGACCGGGTACGATGTCCCGGCACTCCGCCGGATCCAGAAGCCGGACGTCGACCCCCAGAGATTGCTGAAGGTGAACATTTTTATGAAAAGCGGTCCAGGTTTTTTCGCTATGGGCCAGGAGGAGGTAGCCCGAAGCCCTGAACTCGACAGAAAAGCCGAATTCCTCTTCCATTTCAGCGAAGAGGTTCAGGTTCTCCTGCATCAGACGGATGGATGCCGGGGTGGAAAACTGCTGCCTCAGACCGCCGATGCAGCGACCGCTGGATCCGGAACCGAGATATTTGCGCTCGACGAGGGCGGTGCGGACACCCTGCCGGCTCAGTGCGGTTGCGGTGGACAAGCCGATGATGCCGCCGCCGACAACAATGGAATCGAATGTTTTTTTCATGGTCTTGCCTTCATTTGGGGATCAGGGAACCGATGGTCACCGGTTTCAGCGGAGGTCGTTTGCGCCATTCGGCGAAGTTTTCGGGGGGGAGGTTCAGCTCCTGGCTCAGGATGCGCAGGATCAGGGGGCCGCAAGTCCGGCCCTGGCAGGGGCCCATGCCGACCCGTAGGGATCGTTTGAGTTCTTCCAGTGTGTGCGCCCCTTCACGGACGGCTTGACGGATTTCCTCTTCGGTGATCTCTTCGCAACGACAGACGATCAGCGGTTCACTCATTCGGTCACCTCGCAAAAGCCCCGTACCAGACGAAGCTGATCGGCATTCTCCAGCTCCAGAGTCACCAGGATGCATCGGTCGTGTTGTTTCAGTCTGCGACACCGGATTACTCTACCCCTCCCGATGGGATTGCCGCCTCGGTCCAGAAGGCCTACGGCTTTTCCTTCATCTGGTGGAAGCAGTTCGAAAGGCAAGGTGATCCGGGGAAGCTCACGGCTGTTGTCCGCCAGAAACAGGGCCAGTCCCGGGCAGAAGCCAAGGCAGAGACCGCATCCGTTGCAAACGTTCCAGTCGATCACAGGGCAGTCGTTGATGTTTCGGCCCACCTTTATGGCTCCTTTGGGGCAGAATTCGCTGCAGGGGTTGCAGGGGATCTCCTGAGAGCATTCCACTACGGCGACGGGGCCCTTTTTCAGACGCTCCTCGTCGGGAAAGTTCAGATCCTGTGGTTTGAAGCATCCGGTGTCACAGCAATCCATTTCTCATTGCCTCCTGTTTCATCTTCTCGTTTCCCTGGCGGATACGCCGGCCGAAAGGTCCGTCCCGAAGTTCCTTCAGTTCTTCCTGGATCTCACAACTCAGGGAGCGGATCGGATCGCTTGGGCCCAGGATGCGCTCGGCGGCGGATAGTCCGGCGATTCGCCCCTCCATCATGGCTGCGGAGGCTTCTTCGATTCCGGCGTTGTCGCCGGCGACGAAAAGACCGGGAAGA
>CAYMND010000068.1:0-9546 GCA_964391685.1 uncultured Clostridia bacterium
GATAATCGTCATCAACGTCATCGTCGGCGCGCATCCCGAGGATCAAAAATCCTGCCGATAACAGCCATAATAAAAAGTACAATACCCATTTTTTCATCAAACTGTCTCACTGCCCGTCAATACACTTACCCACCCCCGATGTTGCATGTCCCTTTCCCAAATGTCATTTTTTCCTTCCCAATGGAATGAGAAAGAGCTTTTTTTCATTCATTCCTTCGGTCTGAGCTCATCGATCCATTCGGCAGAGGCCCAGTATCTTCCTCCCAGATTATCTCTTCGGGTCGTGATAAAGAGATATCGTTCCTGCCCATTTGCCGCCGTGCTCAGGACTGTCCAGGCAACCAGCCAGATGATTTTTTCTTCATTTCTTTTCCTCTATGTGGTTATTCAAAATGGTTCGCTTCGACTTTCATTTCCAATAGAAAGAGGGTACCGTCCCGAACCAGCTTGACAGGTACCACATCCCCCAAGGCGACGGCCCCGGTCAACCTTTTCAGGTCATCCGATTCACGAAGCGGTTCACCGTCGAACTCCAGGATGACATCCCCCTTGATGATACCGGCCTTTTCGGCCACCGAACCGGCCGCCACATGGACTACCCGCTGAAGATAGGGTCCGGCCTGAAGGTCGGAACAATGATGCTTCAGATTCCGATCGGTAACTTTCTTCCGACTGAACGGGACGACGCTCAACCCCAGTCGGATCCGTTCCGATTCCTTTTTTCTCTCACCAGCCTGTTTCCTGAGCCTGTCTGCCGGTTGGAAATCAATCATCATTCTGTTTGTTGCATTTCCGGCGTTTCGAACAAAACGGATTCTCCATTTGTCTTTGGACCCGGTTATCGGGTGATCAACGAGTGGTTTGACTTCCCCCTTCACTTCCCAGACATCCATGTTTGTACCTCACTCATGAAATTCCGTATCCGGGCAGGCTGCCGCCCATCCGGGGCGAACGGTATTAAAAGCATCAAAAAAAAACAAAAATACCATCATGATCTTCGTTGCTTCTATATTTTCAGGTACGTTTCCCGAGAGATTCAGGATACCAGACTTTTTCCGAACCGCATGATTCTCTTTCCGAATGGAAGAATAAAGACAGGTGCAGAAACTGGAATCAGCCCTTGAGCCGTTCTACCAACCGGGGAAAACGCTGACGGCTGATCGGCAGAAGTCTGCCACCGTTCATCTTCAGCCGGTGCCGGTTCTGTCCCAGAGTCTGATAATGTCCGACTTCCTTGAGGTTGACCATATAGGACCGGTGAATCCTGAAAAAATTCTCCGGCAGAATCCGTTCCAGCTGATTGAGGTGTTTCTCCAGCAGAATGCGGCGTCCTTCTACAGTGTAGGCTTCGACAAAGATACGACAGGCCTTGAGATATTCAATATCTTCAAGTTTCAGGAGATGATTTTCATTTCCGATCCGGTACACCAGCTGCCGGGTCAAGCTGTTTTTCATTCCCCGGCTGAAATACCGGTTCAATGCCAGTCGAAGACGCTCGGTACCGAAGGGTTTCGGTATGAAGTCGATGACTCCGTATTCAAAAGCCCGTACAGCCTGGTCACAGTGCGCCGATATGATGATGCACTGCAGAGGCAGGACCATGATCCGTTCGAGCAATTCAAAACCGTCCGCACCGCTGAGGTTGAGATCGAGAAGACACAGGTCGACTTTCTGCCTGCCCAGATAACGGATGGCTTCTCCGATGGTATGCACCACGTCCAGTTCCGGATTTCTGCCCCGCAACAATTCCTCCGTCAGACGATGGATATAGGCGGCGATCGGAGGCTCGTCCTCGACGATCAAAATTCTCATGCCATCACCAGCGTAATCTCGACAAACCAGACTCCTTTTTCGAGACCGTACTTCAACCGCCAATTGTCCCCATAGGTTTCGGAGAGCCGGGCCCGGATGTAGCGCATGCCCATTCCCTCCTCGACCCGTTCTCGCGAGGATGAATTCATAGCATCCAACCCGGTTCCGTCATTCTCCAGGCGCATCGCGACCTCCCCGGCCTCCCTGCGGCAGCTGAAGTGAAAGGTACCGTTCTCTCTGGGCCCGAAGGAATGGGTGAGTCCGTTTTCAACCAGGGTATGAATAATCAGGGGCGGTATTTTAATGTTTCGGCAATCACCTGAAACGTTCATTTCGTATTGCGCTTCCCGTCGATACCCCATAATCTCCAGGTGCAGACGACAGAGCTCAATTTCTTCCTGAAGCGGAATCTCCGTTTCTCCGGAAATACGGTTGATCAGGCGGAATTCATCCGCCAGCGCTTCGATGAGTCTCTCGGCTTTCCGACTGTCCACGGAAAAAAGTGACTTCACCGACAGCAGCGTGTTCATGATGAAATGGGGCTGTATGCTTTTTTTCAGCAGCTCGGCCTCCAGTCTTTGCGACCGGTGCTGAAGGGCATCGTAAGCACGGATCTGTTCCCGCATCTTGATGGTGATCGAGCCCATCATGCCGATGAAGAAAACCGAGCTGAGAAACAACGAATAATAGGGCAGGTTGATAAAGGAGAACAATTTCACCTTGGGGGCCAGGAGAAAAAACAAGGAGTTCATCATGATAGCGACATGGGCGATCAGAGCGGTTGCGCTTCCGCTCTTTTTTCTCTTGACCTGGAGCAGGATCAGGATCAGAAATAAAACGGCTAAAAAGGAATCGATCTGCCAAAAATACCAATGAGTAAAAAAGAGAAGAAACAACCGCAATGAAGCCAGAAAAGAGAGTGAAACGGCAATCAACTTTTTCCCCGGTATCTCCAGGTGCCAGGTGAAGAATGCGAATATACATAGGAAAGAAATGGCCGTAAACGAAAGAACAACGGGATTGAACCGATAATAGAAAGTGACATCCACCGTATCGGTTCTCATCAGATACGCCCAGATTTCATCCAACAGACGAAAAATGGTGAACAGGCAGAAAAAAATTGCCGGATAATATCGCCACCCCCCCAGGAACAAAAAGAGCGAAAAAAGCAGAACAGTGAGAAAAAGGCCGATATATATCAGGTTTTCCTCTTTTCTGTAGCCCACGGACAGCAAGTTGGAAGAATAATACCGAAAGTAAACGCTGAAATCATGTACCCGATTCCGAACATGATGGTTTGACACGTGAAAAAGGACAGTATGTTGGCCAGGGACAGCCATATCGGAAGCCATCCGTATAATTCCCCTCAACTTGCCCGGTTTTTCGGTTTTTTGATCGGAACCGGTTGATCCGTTCCGCTCGATGATTTTTCCGTCCCAGTACAATGTAAATGCCGACGGCAGCTTAATGAAAAAAAACGATAGCGTGTCCCTCCTGTCCAGTTTTCCGGTAAGCTTCAGCGTGGTTTTCAACCAGAACTCTCCTCCAGTCGCTCTCGGGTCGTTGTCCGGAAAGGCTGTCCACATCGGAAGAGGCATCCAGCCGGTTTCCTGTTTCAAAACGAGCTCCGGGTCATCTTCTCCACTTCTCAGAATGTCCCAGTCGTTCAGGATCAGCCGCCCTTTTCCCGAAAGATCGAAAACCTGGGGCAGCCATTCACCGCCCGAAACAAGCCTGGGCAGCAACAAGAGAAAAAACAGAGTGAATCGCTTCATGTTCAGCATTGGTGATACAACATGTCCGGTAAGAAAATCAATTTTGTTGTGACAAACGTTCCGAGTTTTTATTTCAAGCAATCATCCGATTCCGTGATATTGACATATTCTGCTTCCATTTCTGTCATCTGCCTGCCCCAGCCTTCGATCTGTCTGCGCAGGTTCCTTTTCGGACATTTCCGAAGCAGTGGAGCAACGACCTTGTACCGTTCCAATCCCTGCTTCAGGCTGCGACCGAGTTTTTTCCGTTTCAGGAGGAGCTCCCGTTCCGTATCCTCCGAATCTTCAAAGCGCGAAAGTTCCGCCAGCTGCATACTGACACCGGTCAGGTGGTCGAGCAGGCTGCGGTCGAAATGGTTGAACGCTTCGGGGTACCGCTTCTGTTTGAAGGCGATCAGGCCCAAATAGAAATCGGGTTCGGGAGTGCGGCTTCCTTTTTGTTTCGACAGGGCGCAACCGGTTTCGAAACAGCTACGGGACTTTTCCAACCGATCATCGAAATAATGAATCGTTCCCTCGAGTTCCCACAGATCGGGTAAGTCTTCAATAAAAGATCGGGCCTGCTCGATTTCTTCCAGTGCTTCGTTGCGCCGATTCAGGTTGAAGAGATTGAGCGCCCGGTAATAACGGGCCTCCCCGACATACAACAGTTGCCGTTCTATAATCAGCGAAAAGGTGGACAGAGAATCTTCGTACATGCCGGCATACATCTGGGCGGCTCCGAGACCGAAAATGGCTTCGTGATCATCCTCCCGTCGAAGGAGTACCTGCTGAAAATATCCCATGGCATCGGCATATTTCTCCCAGGCCAGATGGATCAGCCCCAGTCCATGGTAGACCTGGGGTATGTCGCCGTTTCGTTCCAGAACGTAACGGAACAGCTTTTCGGCCGCCGACCTCCGTCCCGTCTCGAGAAACAGCTGAGCCTGATACACCCGTGGTTCCAGGTAATCCGCATCCGGTTCGAAAAACTGGCTGAAGGAGCCCAGGTTCGACAACCTCGTGTAGAGCCGCAAAGGCGACTCAGGGTGTCTTTGCATCATCAGATCGTTCAGTTTCTTCTGTTGTTCCCTGATATCTTCCATTTTCAGGTATCTTCGGGTGCAGTACTCGTAATAGATATAGATTTCACAATCATCGGCAAAGGTATCGATTTCGATGATGGGTTCATCCAGCATCCCGCGCAACATTCCATTCATCCTCTCCTGCCTCTCCTCCGGAGTGCCATGAACATCTGCCTTGCCGGACTGAATCAATCGGCACCCCGTACCGACCAGCCAGCGCAGGCAGTTGTCAATGGGTCTGTTCAATTCGTTTTCAAGGTTCAAGTAATTCTCGGCATCCTCTCGAAACTGCACATGAAGCAGGGACTTCCTTAAAATCAACAAACCCAGGTTAAATGCCCGACGACGGCGCAGCTCCGGTGTTTCTCCCATCTCCATGGCCCGGGCATAGAAAGCCTCCGCTTTCAGCCAGCCAAGGTAATGACGTCGCTGAAAACTCCGGTCCCCATCAGCCAACAGATTGAGCCAACGGGGATCAGGCTCAGCTTCAGTCTTCACCGGAATACCTTTTGTGCATCCCCCAAAGAAGCAAAACAGGTACAGAAGAAAAAGACCGACAATCCGAACTCCGGCACAAGAACCATTCGCTTTCATACACCCTCCAATTTACGACACATGTCACATTCATAAATCAGTTCAACTGAAAATGTCAAGAATGAAAATGATAAAATCTTACCTTATCAGCCTATATTAAAGTGCTTTTTGCAAATATTCTTTTTTTTGTTAAAAAATTGACAAGCCCGGGAAATGACATTATTATAAATGAAAAGCCTTTACATCCCCCCTAGGGACCGCCCGTTTTCATCATATGCCGCAAGGCTTGGGCGGTCCCGCCATTTTTCCCAAAAAACGGGTGAACGGTTTTAATAATTTTTAAAATTCAAAGCGTTTCTTAATTTTATTAACAAAATTATTCCGATTCATTAACGTTATTCTTGACATGGGAAGCCACAGATTCTATCATCCTGGAATTCCAAGCGAATCATCCGATCGATTTTACGGAGGCATCATGATTGAAGTCAGGTGGCACGGCCGCGGCGGCCAGGGAGGGTTCACGGCGGCCCGACTGCTCGGCATGGCGGCGGCCCTCTTCGAAAACAAGTTCGCTCTGGCCTTTCCGGCCTTCGGCCCGGAACGTCGCGGGGCACCGGTGCTGGGGTTCACCCGCATCGACAACTGCAAAATAACCGATCGCAGCGACGTGGAAAGCTGCGACTATGTCGTCGTCCTCGACGACACCCTGGTCGCACCGACCGTATGGCAGGGTTTGAAAGAGGGAGGCCGGCTTATCGTCAACAGCACGAATGAGTCCCGACTGGCCGTCCCAACCGGAATCCAGGTCACCTGCATCGACGCCACCAACCTGGCCCTGGAAATCCTGGGGCAGCCGATCACCAACACCGCCATGCTGGGGGCCATGTTGGCGGTTTCGGAGATCGTTGCATGCGAGTCTGCCTGCAAAGCCCTCGAAATCGGCATGCCCGCCAAACTGGCCCAGAAAAACAGAACCGTTCTGATGAAGGCATGGAATATGACCCGGGAGGCCCGGCCATGAACCACAGGGATAAAAAGTCCATATATCCGGAGATCAGTCCTTTCAGACAGCCGGAACACATCAGCGGCTACCCGACAGGGCCCAACTGCCGCGCCGGGCAGCTGGTGGAAGGCCATGCAGGATGGCGCACCTTTCGTCCGGAAATCGACAGTGAAAAATGTACCGGCTGCTGGATGTGCTACCTGTTGTGCCCCGATGCAGCCATATATAAAAATGAAAACGGGGCGGCGGTGAACTACGACTTCTGCAAGGGATGCGGTATCTGCGCCCGTCACTGTCCGATTCGGGCCATCGTCATGAAAAAGGAGCACGAAAATGAGCGATAACCGCAAACGCTTCGTCTCCGGCAACGAGGCGGTCGCCCTGGCGGTTCGCCTTGCCCGGGCCCAGGTCATTTCCGCCTACCCCATCACCCCTCAGACCATCGTCGTCGAACGCCTTTCCGAAATGGTCGAAGACGGCTCCCTGAAGGCTGAGTTCATGCACGTGGAATCCGAACACTCGGCCATATCGGCGGCCATGGGAGCCAGCTCGGTGGGTGCCCGCACCTTCACCGCCAGCTCTTCCCAGGGTCTGGTCTACATGGCCGAAGGACTTCATTATGCCAGCGGCGGCAGATTCCCCATCGTCATGATGAACGCCTGTCGATCCCTGGCATTGCCCTGGAGCATATTCGGAGATCAGCGGGACTCTTTGTCCCTGCTCGATTCCGGCTGGATCCAGGTCTACGTGGAAGACGCCCAGGAAGCCCTGGACACAACCCTGATGGCCTATCGCATCGCCGAACACGAGAAGGTGCTGACTCCGGTCATGGTCAACCTGGACGGTTTCATCCTGACCCATACCTATGAACCGGTATCCGAACCGCTCCAGGAAGATGCGGATCGTTTCCTGCCCCCTTTTGTGACTCCCAACAAAATGGATCTCGACAATCCCAAAAGCCTGGGTTTCACATCCCCACCCGGAGACAATCTGGAATTCAAGTACCAGCAGCACAAGGCCATGATGGACGCATCAGAAGTGATCGAAACGGTGGAAGAGGAATTCAGACGATGCTTTGGAAGAAGCTACTCCGGACTGTGCGAGGCCTATCGCTGCAGTGACGCCCGGGCGATCCTGGTCACCCTGGGCAGCGTCAGCGGAACGGCCCGTGTGGTGGTGGATGCCATGAGAGAGCGTGGAGAAGCGGTGGGACTGCTCAAACTGCGCTACATGCGCCCCTTCCCTGCCGATATCCTGCGCAGCGTGCTTTCCGGAGCCGAAGTGGTGGGAGTCCTCGACAAGGATATCTCTTTCGGATACGAAGGGACTGTCTTCACCAACGTCAAGTCCGCCCTGCAGAGTTTACCTGACTCCCAGGACTGCTACAACTTCATCGGCGGGCTGGGGGGGCGAAACGTATCCAAGAACGACATCCAGAAAATCTACGAACAGCTGCTTTCCGCCGTTCATGAACCACGGCCCAGACAAGTGCAGTTCTTCAACATGAGGTGCCGGACCGATGAATAAAACAGAACCCGTTTCCGCCAGAACCATCACCCAGGATGAATACTTTATCGGCCACAAGGCCTGCGCCGGCTGCGGCGGCAGCATTGCCGTCCGACTGGCGTTGAAGGTCCTGGGCCCCGACACCTTTTCGGTCCTTCCGGCCGGATGTATGGCCGCCGTAGGCTTCATCTATCCCCAGATGGCATTCACGAGCAACGCCATTATTTCCACATTCCCCGGCGCCGCATCGATGGCTTCGGGAATCGCCGCCGCCGGCAGAATTCTGGGATTGAAGCCGCATCATACCATCGTCTTCGCCGGAGACGGCGGTACGGCCGACATCGGTCTGCAGGCGCTCTCGGGTGTCATCGACCGGGGTGACCGGGTCATCTACGTCTGCTACGACAACGAAGCCTACATGAACACCGGCATTCAGAAAAGCGGCCTGACTCCCTACGGCAGCAGGACCACCACCTCTCCGGCCGGGAAAAATCTTCCCGGCGCGGTGACTCAAAAAAAGAACCTGTTCGAGATCATCACCGCCCACGGTATTCCATACGCGGCCACGGCCAGCATCGGCTACCCTCAGGACTATATGAAAAAGATCGCCAAAGCCGCCCGAATCGACGGACCTTCTTTCATCCACATTCTGGCGTCCTGTCCCACCGGATGGGGCAGTCCCGCCGATTCGGCAGTGGAGCTGGCCAAGGAAGCGGTGACCTCCGGGTTGTGGATCATGGCCGAATATGAGAACGATGAATACCGGCTGAGCATCAACCCGAAAAATTTCACCCCCGTCGAGGACTACCTGAAGAAGCAGAAGCGCTTCGCCCACCTGGACCGGAACGCCATCGACATGGTCACCAGACATCGCGATCGGGAATGGTTGCGGATCAGAAAACGCTGGGGGGTGTAACGAAATCTGTACACATCCGACAGCCTATCGGTCGAGTTTGAACAGCTTTACGGCATCCGGGTGAATCCGGCTGATATCCGCACCTTTTTCGACCCATTTCAGAGGAACGTTTTCCCGAAACTGCCAGAGCGTCCATCGCTCCCAGTTGCCCGGAAGCTTCGGTTGATTGACGTCGTATTCGGCCACCCAGAGATGGTAGCCGGAAAAATCGGTTTTGACATGAGCGTTCCAGAAATTGTGACTGGTATAAATGACCGGTTTGACCCCATATTTTTTCTCCACAATCATCAACCAGTTCAAAATGGAGGATGCCAAATCACCACGCGTATTTTTCCCGATCAATTCAATGTCCAGCACCGGCGGCAAGGTCCCGCAATCATCACCTACGGTTTCAATGAAAAACTTCGCCTGATCCGAAGCATCATCTTCGGTAACAAAAAAATGATATGCCCCGGTGGGTATTCCGATTTTTTTCGCTTCCAGTCGATGAGCATGAAAGGCCGCATCCACCAGATCGAGCCCTTCGCTGGCCTTCAGATAGACAAAATCGAAACGGTCCTTCTCGAAACAGGCCCAGTCCACCGATCCGCTGTGGACTGAGATGTCGATTCCCAGGCTGAACGTTTTTTCATCTACTCCGCTTCGTTCAACGGCGGGAACCAGGATAAAAAAAAACGACAGACATATCATCAGCAAGTACAGTCGTATCATGTACTTGTAGTGCATGCCAGAAATATTTCTTTCAACCTCACTTTTCACCATTTGCCAAACCGATCTTCAGGGGGTACAATGAAATTCGCTGATATTCAACTGAAACAGGAGAAAAACAATGAAAAAAAAGAAAACGATACAAATCGCTCTCTCCATTCTCCTCATGACAACGGTGATCCACGCCGATGAAAAGAAAACCAATGAAACCCCGCTGGAAACTCCGGA
>CAYMND010000069.1:0-9535 GCA_964391685.1 uncultured Clostridia bacterium
GATCTTGACTTACCGCCCCAGGTTTTTGAGATGCAGGAAGTCAAGATCCTGTTTATCAAAGAGACGGTGGTCATACATCATGAGGGTTTTAGCGATGACAAAGGTGTCCACCCGGTCAGTTTTGGTTTTACGGATATTGTTCTTACGCATCTTCCCCGAAGGGTGCGCAGTGATGCGATGATGATTCTTTTCCAATTCTACCAGAAATGTGGCATTTGGCAATGACTCAATCACCACACCTTTCACTTCAACAACGTCACGCTCTTTTGCCATTAAATCCTCGTCAATATTTCCGGGCCATTGTCGGTGATGGCCACTGTATGCTCGAAATGTGCCGAATAACTGCCATCCTCGGTAATCACCGTCCAGCCGTCAGCCAGCGTTTTCACCCGATACGTTCCGTTGGTGATCATCGGTTCGATGGAAAGAGTCATTCCGGTCTTCAGTTTTTCCGCTTTGCGCCCGTCAATGTAATTGATCACCTGTGGATCCTCATGCAGACTCGCACCAATGCCGTGTCCGGTAAGGTCTCTGACAATCTCATACCCATTGGAACGCACCGTTCTGTCGATGGCCGCTGAAATGTCACTGACCCGGTTGCCAAGAATGGCCGCTGCGACTCCGTTATCCAGAGCATTCCTGCATGTTTCCATCAATTGAAGCAAATCCTCAGACACCGTCCCAACTGCAAAGGTATACGCTCCGTCTCCGTAAAATCCTTTGTATCGGGTCCCCATGTCGATACCGATAATATCTCCATCCTTCAGCAGAACCGAATGGCTGGGAATCCCATGAACCACCTGTTCATTGATGGAGGTACACAAAGTCGCCGGATATCCCCGATACCCTTTGAATCCGGGTTCGGCTCCCAGACTTCTGACTCGGGCTTCGGCCCATTCATCCAGTTCTCCGGTACTGACACCCGGCCTGATGAGTTCACCGATCTCATTCAGAACGATGGCGACAATTCGGTTGGCCTCGCGCATCAGTTCCAGTTCATGCTGCCGTTTCAGGATGATCACTTGAGAAATCCTCCGATCACGCCGGAAACCGTTTCGATTTCAGCGCTGGCGTCAATCTCTATGAGCACGCCCATTCGACGGTAATAGTCAATCACCGGCTTGGTCTCACGACGATAGATATGAATCCGTTGTCGAATCGTGTTCTCTTGGTCGTCCGACCGTTTGACCAAATCACCCTGGCAGCGGTCGCAAATTCCATCGACTTGCGGCAATCTCGTCAGCAGGCTGAAGGTTGCGCCACAATGGGTACAGGTCAGACGGGTCACAACCCGGCCGACCACTTTTGCCGGATCCCCGACTTTCATGTAAAAAACCAATTCCTTGTCAACAGGAATCTGTTCCAAAGCCTTGGCCTGGGCAATGGTCCGGGGATATCCGTCCAGGATATATCCTTCTTTCACATCACCAATTTCCAGCCGTTTCTTCACCATTTCAATCATGATATCGTCAGATACGAGTTCTCCCTTCTCTATGATCGATTTGACTTTCAAACCGATCTCCGATTCGGACTTGACCTCATTGCGGATCAGGTCACCGGTCGATATCTTGATGAAACCGTATTTTGACCGGATTATTTCCGCTTGAGTGCCTTTTCCGGCACCCGGAGCCCCGAAGAGAATTACTCGTTTCATTATTTCTACCTGCGACCTCTTACCCGGCCTTTCGAACTGAATGAATCATAATTGCGCATGGCCAACTGGGCATCGACCTGTTGTACCGTATCCATGGCCACTCCGACAACAATCATGATCGAGGTGCCTCCGAACCAGAACTGGAAGCCCATCCCTTCAATCAGGAACCGTGGCATATTGGTTTCGATCCATTCTCCGATGAACGGCAGAGCGTCAAAATGGAAGCCGCTGGTCAGAAAAGTCGGGATAATCGCAATGACCACCAGATAAATGGCCCCGATGAATGTCAGACGGGACAGCACGGTGTCAATGTAATCCGAAGTGTTCTTGCCCGCACGGATTCCGGGGATGAAGCCACCGTGTTTCTTCAGGTTCTCGGCCACGTCAGACGGGTTGAAAATGATCGATATATAGAAGTAGGTGAAGAAAATGATGGCGATGATATAGAGCAGATTGTGAAGAGGCATACCGAAGCCCAGAGCGGTTGATACTTTCTTGGCCCAGGGATGATCGATAAATCCGGCGATGCTGGCCGGGATGGTGATCACCGATGATGCGAAGATGATCGGGATGACGCCGCCGGTATTGACCTTCAGCGGCAGGAAAGTGCTTTGGCCGCCCATCATGCGACGTCCCTGGATGCGTTTGGCATACGAAATCGGTATCCGGCGCTGGCCCATTACCACAAAGACAACGAAAGCGATCACCACAACCATGATCACAAGAAGAAAGAGAATCTTCAGCAGGCTGGTCTCGCCGATGGCCATATCACTCAGCGTTCTGGCAGTGGCCGGCACCAGTCCGACCACGATACCGGCGAAGATGATCAGAGAAATTCCGTTGCCGATTCCGCGCTCGGAAATCTGCTCACCCAGCCACATCACAAAGATGGTGCCGGTGGTCAAGGTTAAAATGGTCAGCAAGCGAAAACCCCAGCCTGGATTGAGAACGACCGGAAGACCGGCCGGATTCATCTTCTCCAGTGCCACGGCGATACTGAAGGACTGAATTACCGCAATGAACACGGTTCCATATCGAGTATACTGGGTGATTTTCTTTCGCCCCAGCTCTCCTTCCTTGGATATTCTCTCCAGGTAGGGCCAGACCACCTGCAGCAACTGCAAAATGATCGAGGCGCTGATGTATGGCATGATACCGATGGCGAATATGGTCATTCTCGAAAGGTTCTGACCAGTGAACAGATCCATGTAGCCCAGAATCGATCCTTTTGCCTGCTGGAAAAACTGTTCCAGAGCATCGATATTGATTCCCGGCGTAATGATCTGCGAGCCCATCCGATATACAGCCAGAAGCAGAAAGGTGAAAATGACCCGTTTTCTCAGCTCCGGGATGATCAGGATGTTGCGAAAAAAGGTAAACATTTATTCTCCTTGCAAAACCACGGCCTCGCCGCCTGCTTTTGCGATCTTCTCCAGTGCGGATTTCGAGAATTTATGGGCGTAAACCTTGACTTTTCTGGTCAATTCTCCCTGTCCGAGAATTTTGATCATGGCATCACTGTTCCGGGCGGCACCGATTTCAAACAGATCGTGAACGGTAATCTCATCGAGCCCGCAGGCTTCAATCACAGTGAGATTGATGATATTGTACTCTTTCTTGAAAATATTCGTGAACCCGCGTTTCGGCGTACGACGCACCAGGGGCATCTGCCCACCCTCAAAACCGCGTTTTCGTGAATATCCGCTACGGGACTTCTGGCCGTTCATACCTCTGGCTGCCGTCTTACCGTTACCGGAACCCGGTCCGCGACCGACCCGTTTCCTCTTTTTTATGGCCCCTTCGGCCGGCTTGAGATTGGAGAGGGATATCATTGGACTACCTCCGTGACCTCGAGCATGAATTCAATCTTCTTGATCATGCCCAGTATTTCTGGCCGGTTCTCACGAACCACCTCTGAGTTGAGCTTTGTCAGCCCAAGGCCTTTCACCACAGCACGCTGCTTCTCGGTACGACCGATAAGACTGCGAACCAGTTTTATCTTCAGCATGGACGCTGCTTTCTTCTTTACTGCCATAGTTCTTCCTCCGAAATACCCCGTTTCTTGGAAATGGACTCGGGAGCACTGAGCGACTTCAGCCCTTCGATGGTGGCCCGGGCGACGGTCAGGGTATTCTTACTGCGCAGGCTCTTGGTCAGGATGTTTTTGATCCCGCCGAGTTCCATGATGACGCGCACGGCTCCGCCGGCAATCACTCCGGTTCCCGGTGCGGCAGGTCGCAGAACGACATGGCCGGCACCGTATTTCCCAACGGTGTAGTAGGGGATGGTTTCCTTTATCAGAGGAATGGTCACCATATTTTTCTTGGCATCGGCTACCGCTTTCTTGATGGCCAGTGGAACTTCACGGGCCTTTCCTTTGCCGAGTCCGACTCTGCCGTTTTTATCTCCCACGACAACGGCTGCCGAAAAGCGGAGATTCTTGCCGCCCTTGACAACTTTTGTGACTCTCCGGATGGAGATGACTTGTTCTTCGATCAATTCGACATTGTTATCAAAATCTTGCACGGTTCCTCTCCTTAAAACTTCAGGCCGTTTTCCCTGGCAGCGTCGGCGAACGCTTTGATCCGCCCCATGAAGGCGTAGATGTTCCGGTCGAATACGACCTGTTCCACCTTGATTTCCTTCAATCGATCGGCGATGACTTTGCCGAGGGCCTTGGCCGCTTCCAGATCCTTCTTGCTCTTGAGGCTTTCACCCACACCCTTTTCAAGAGTCGATGCACTGGCGAGAACCTTGTGATTCAGATCGTCGATCACCTGGGTGTAAATGTATTTATTGCTTCGGACCACAATCATTCTCGGACGATCGGGACTTCCAGAAATCTTCTTGCGAATGGTTTTTCTTACCCGCTCCTTTCGCTGATCTTTAATAATATATTTTGGGGTGATCATTCTTTACGCTCCTGCGGTCTTCCGCTCTTTGTGGCGGATGTATTCACCTTCGATGCGGATCCCTTTCAGTTTGTAGGGCTCAATCGGGCGAATTTTCTTGATGTTGGCGCAGACCTGTCCAAGCAGCTGCTTATCGTGTGACATCACGGTAAAAGTTCCGGGATTTTCCTGACTGGCCGTAACGCCTTTCGGCAGTTCAAACTCATCCGGATGGGAATGACCGACCTGCAGGATGATCTTGTTGCCGGTCACTTGGGAACGCCAGCCTTTTCCTACCACGCTCAGTTTCTTGGAAAAGCCTGTCGTAACACCGATGACCGCGTTGCGGATCATGCTCCAGGCGAGTCCCTGGTTGGCTTTTTGGAGGTCGCTCTCGCGATCGACTCGGACTTCCTTGCCTTCGACAGTAACCTTGATATCCCCGACAATGGGAATATCGAGAGACCCTTTCGGTCCTTTGACCGTAACCGTTCCGTCTCCCACGGTAACCGTCACCGACGGTTCAAATATAATCGGTTTTGACGCCAATCGTGACATTCGTGACCTCCTACCAGATCTGCAGCATCAGTTCGCCGCCGATGTTCTTCTGGAGACACTCTTTACCGGTCATGAGGCCTTTGGACGTGGACAGGACGGCCACGCCGAGACCACCGAGGACTTTCGGAATCTCGTCGACAGCGACATATATCCGCTGTCCGGGCTTCGAAAGACGCTTGATGTCTCCGATGACATATTTCTTACGGTTTGTCTGCGTGTACTTGAGGGTGACCACCATCTTGGCGGGAAACTCCTCTTCAATTTTATAATCCTCGATGTATCCTTCCTTCTTCAGGATCTTGGCGATTTCCACCTTGACCTTCGAATGTGGAATGAGCACATCGTGCTTGTCCGCATTGATCGCATTCTTGATGCGGCTGATCATATCGGCAATTGGATCTGTATGACTCATGATGTTCTCCTCACCAGGATGATTTGGTGACGCCGGGCAGCTCACCTTTCAGTGCCAGCTCCCGGAAGCACAGTCTGCACAGTTCGAACTTGCGATAAACGGCCCGGGATCTCCCGCACAGTTTGCAGCGCGAACCCTGTCTGACTTTGAATTTCTTCTGGCTTAAGTGTTTGGCTATGGTTGATTTCTTGGCCATTGTCGTTACCTCATCTAAAGGGCATTCCCAGATGCTTCAGCAGAGCTTTTCCGGCATCGTTTCCGGTGGCGGAGGTCACGAAGGTGATGGACATGCCGTTGGTCTTGTCGACCTTGTTGTAATTGATCTCCGGGAAAATCAGCTGGTCTTTGACCGCCAAGGTGTAATTCCCCTTCCCATCGAATGATTTGGGCGGTACACCTCTGAAGTCTTTGATACGAGGCAGAACCACGTTGACAAACCGATCCAGGAATTCGTACATCCGTTTACCGCGCAACGTCACGGTGGCTGCGATGGGTACGCCTTCCCGGAGACGGAAGGATGCGATGGATTTCTTGGCCCTGCGGATCACCGGTTTCTGACCGGAAATGGTGGTCATTTCCTCCACCACTTTGTCCAACAGTTTGATGTTCTGTGTCGCTTCACCCACACCGGAATTGATGACGATCTTTTCCAGTTTCGGGACCTGCATCACGTTGCCCAGCTTGAGCTCCTCCTTCAACAGGGGAGCAATTTCTTTCTTGTATTTTTCAAGTAAACGGCTCATCGCTCACTCCTAACCCAGCGGAGTGCTGCATTTCTTGCACACCCGCACCTTCTTACCGTCCTTGACCGCGTACCCGATGCGCACTCCCTGTTCACACTCCTTGCAATAGTACATGACGTTTGACAGGGGAATCGTTCCTTCACGGTCCACGATCCCCCCCTGAATGTTCTTCTGGGGATTCTGGCGGACGTATTCTTTAATCATGTGGATCTTTTCAACCACAACCCGCTTCTTGTCCGGGAGCACCTGAATGATTTTCCCAACCTTGCCGCGGTCACCCCGTTTTCCGGAAATCACCGTTACCGGGTCGTTTTTCTTCAGTTTATTCTTTTCCATCAGAGCACCTCCGGAGCGAGGGAGATAATCTTCATGAATTTCTTCTCGCGGAGCTCACGAGCGACGGGACCGAACACACGGGTTCCCACCGGTTCTCCCTGCTTGTCGAGAATAACAGCCGCATTATCGGAGAAACGGATGTAGGATCCATCACGGCGCCGGATTTCCTTCCGAGTCCGCACAATGACGGCCTTGATGACGTCACCCTTTTTTATCTTTCCGTTTGGCTCGGCACTTTTGACCGAACCGGTGAACACATCGCCGATATGGGCGATCTTGCCGATGGCACCGCCAACACCTCGGATAAACATGACCTCTTTGGCGCCCGAGTTATCGGCCACTTTCAGGCGTGTTTGCATCTGTATCATACGTTCACCTCTTCATTGCTGCCAGCGATGGTTTGTATATCGATCACCAGCCATTTTTTTCTTTTGCTGATGGGACGAACCATCTGTATCTTCACCTTGTCCCCCACCTGGCAGCGGTTTTCTTCGTCATGGGCCAAGTACTTCTTTTTCAGACGAACGGTTTTTTTGTAGACCGGATGCTGAACACTGCGCATCACTTCGACGGTTACCGTTTTATCGGCTTTAGTGGAACTGACGACGCCTTCCAGCACTGTCACGACGCGTTTTCTTTCTTCCATATTATTGCCTCTTTTCTGAGAGAATGGTAATAATCTTTGCGATATCCCGTTTGGTTTCCCTGATTTTATACGGGTTATCCGCCTGACCCAGGCTCTTCTGCAGCTTCTGCTTGAAGAGTTTGTCCTTGGATTCTGTCAGTTTCTGTTCCAATTCCTCTCGTGTCATGGATCTGATATCTTTCGTTTTCATGACCGACTCCTATTTCTCGCGCTTGACGAAGCGGGTCTTGACGGCAAACTTGCCCTGAGCCAATCGCATGGCTTCCTTGGCAATGTCTTCGGTTACCCCTTCCAATTCAAAAATGATCCGTCCGCGCTTGACGACATCCACCCAGAAATCCGGATCACCCTTCCCTTTACCCATTCTGACTTCGATGGGTTTCGAGGTTACCGGCTTGTAGGGGAAAAGACGGATCCACAGTTTTCCGCCTCTCTTGATATACCGGTTGATGGCGATACGGCCGGCCTCAATCTGTCTGGCGGTGATCCAGCAGTTCTCCATGCATTGCAATCCGTAATCACCAAAAACGAGGTTGTTGCCTTTTGTGGCCACTCCCCGCCGTTTACCGCGCATTGTTTTGCGGTGTTTGACTTTATTCGGCATCAACATGGTCTATTCTCCTTTTTCGGCGTATTCCAGTTCCGGTTTTTTGTACCTTTCCTTCAGTTTGTCGCTGATGTAGATCCAGACCTTGATCCCGATCTGACCGTAATCGGTATAGGCTTCAGTGAAGCCGTAATCGATATCGGCTTTCAGCGTCTGCAGAGGAAGTTTCCCCACCAGGTACCATTCGGAACGTGCGATCTCGTTACCGCCGAGACGTCCGGAAAGACGAACCTTGATCCCCACGGCACCGGCCCGAAGCGAAGAATCGACGGCTTTACGCATAGCCCTGCGGAACGAAATTCTACGCTGGATCTGGTAGGCAACGCCTTCGGCGACCAGCTGGGCGATCAACTCGGGATATTTGATCTCGATGACATCGACCAGAATTTTATCCAGGGTCATTTTGGTGAACTTGCGGATCAGTTTCTTGATGTCCTGGATACCGGCACCGCCCTTCCCGATGATGATCCCCGGACGTGCGGTGTTGATCTGCACCCGGATGGTGTCGGAAATCCGTTTGACTTCAATGGATGAGATTCCGGCGTGCTTGTATTGATCCTTGATCGCCTTCCTGATCTTGAGATCTGTATGGAGATGATCGACGTAATTCTTGCCTTGGCTGTACCACAGGGAAAGCCAGCCTTTGTTGAAACCCAATCGGAACCCGTAAGGGTGAGTTTTCTGTCCCATTATTTCTCCTCTCTTTCACCCAGGTGAATGGAAACGTGACAATAATGCTTTTTGATGCGCACACCCCTTCCGCGAGGAGCGGTGCGGAACCTTTTCAGACCGGGTGCCTGATCGATGTAGATTCGATCTACATACAAGGCATCCACGTCAATGTTCGGAAACTTGACCTGGGCATTGGCAATGGCCGAATACAGGACCTTTGCCACCATGTCCGCCGCTTTTTTCTTTTTCGAGAATCGAAGGATGGTCAGGGCTTCTCCGGCATCCTTGCCTCTGATCATATCGCCAACCAGTCTTGATTTCCTGGCTGACATTCTCAGGTATCTTCCGTGAGCGTTAGCTACTTCCGCCATGTGTCAGCTCCTTACTTTTTCTTTGAAGAATGGCCTTTATAATTCCGGGTCTCGGCAAATTCGCCGAGTTTGAAACCGACCATACTTTCGGTAATAAAGACCGGGATGAATTTTTTGCCGTTGTGAATCGCCAGAGTCAATCCGACCATCTCCGGAACGACGGTCGAGCGGCGCGACCAGGTCTTGATCACGTCACGCCGTGAGTCCTTTTTGGCAACACGCACTTTGAGCAGCAGCTTTTCATCAATATATACGCCTTTTTTAATCGAACGTGCCATGGATTACTTTCTCCTCTTGACGATGAATTTTGACGTCCGTTTATTTCTGCGGGTCTTGTATCCCTTGGTCGGTTTGCCCCAGGGGGTAACCGGAATACGTCCGCCCTTGGTTTTGCCTTCACCGCCGCCGTGTGGGTGATCCACCGGATTCATGACTGTACCGCGAACATGGGGACGGATCCCGAGCCAACGCTTGCGCCCGGCTTTACCGATCTTGATGTTGGCATGTTCGCTGTTGCCGATGGCACCGATGGTGGCCATACACTCCAGGCTGATTTTCCGCAATTCACCGGAAGGCATCTTGAGCAGGGCGCTGCCTCCTTCCTTGGCCATCAGAGTAACGATACAACCAGCCGTCCGTCCGATC
>CAYMND010000070.1:0-9534 GCA_964391685.1 uncultured Clostridia bacterium
CGACATCTTCATCTACGGCGAAAACCGCCAGACCGGCGAGATCATCAACGCCTTTCCCTGCTTCATCTGCAAGAAGATGATCATCAACGCCGGGCTGAACCGCATCATCTGCTCCACCAGCGGAGGGGGACCCTACAAAATTTTCACCTGCACCGACTGGGTCGACGACTGGCAGAGGCAGGACATCATCGAGGATCGCTTCCAGTACGGCAAGGAGGCACCGAAAGTCAGATGAACCGGCACCACCAGACTATGCATATCGGATTGACCGGACCGATGGCAACGGGAAAGGGTGAAATCGTCCGCATGGCCGTCGAACTGGGTTTTCGCACCATTTCCCTTTCCGATATGGTCCACGCTGAAGGCAAACGCCGTTACGGAACCCCCAGCCGCCAGCAGCTCCAGGATACGGGCAACGATCTTCGTCGCCAGGGAGGTCCCGGCGTCCTGGGGAAAATGGTCGCCGACGAGATCGAAAGCCAGCCGCCCTGTCTTTGGCTCATCGACAGCATCCGCAATCCCGCCGAAGTCATTGAATTGAGAAGGCTCAATCCCTTCTTCCTGCTGGGCGTCGACACCGATCGAAGAATTCTCCTGCAGCGGCTTCGCGACCGGCGACGCAGCGACGACCTGGCCGACGAGGCGGAACTGCAACGACGCCTCGATCGTGAATGGGGAATCGGTGAACCCGAGAGTGGACAGCAGGTCGGACCCTGCATGGCCATGGCCGACCAGCTGATATACAACAACGGCAGTCTCGATGAACTGCGGGGAGAAGTGCTCCGTTTCATACAAGCCAAAATGGGAGGTTGACACCATGAAAGAGCGAATCGCCGTTTACCCCGGATCATTCGACCCCCTGACCCTGGGACACATCGACATCGTCAACCGTGCCGCCAAACTGTTCGACCGTCTGCTGGTGGCGGCAATCCAAAATCCGGGGAAAACCCCGCTGTTCAGCCTCGAGGAAAGACTGCAGATTCTGAAATCCACCTTCGCCGAGAAGCCCGAAATCGAAGTGGACACCTTCAGCGGTCTTCTGGTGGACTACCTGCGCCAAAAGGAGAGTTTCATCGTCATTCGCGGCCTGCGCGCCGTATCCGATTTCGAGAGCGAGCTGCAGATGGCCCTGATGAACCGCACATTGAGCCCCGACACCGAAACCCTTTTTCTGGTTCCCTCGGCCAGATACTCCTTTCTCAGCTCCAGCATGATCAAACAGGTCTATCAACTGGGAAGCGAAGTGCCTTCACTGGTCACCCCCATGGTGGACCGGTTGCTGAAGGAGAAATTCGGGAAAGGCTGAAGCTACACGCCCTCGATCTTGCGGGCGATGAGCACCGCCTGATAGGCCGCGCCGAACCCGTTGTCGATATTGAAGACCGACACCCCGCCGGAGCAGCTGTTGATCATGCCCAGGAGTGCGGAAACACCGCCCAGATTGGCTCCGTAACCGATGGAGGTCGGCACCGCCAGAACGGGAGTACGGGTTAATCCGGCCACTACCGAGGGCAAGGCGCCCTCCATTCCGGCAACGACGATCAAGACGGAAAAGCGGTCCAGCTCCGGAGCGATATCGAGCACCCGCTGCAGGCAGGCCACACCGACATCGTAAAAACGCTCCACCGGAGCGCCGAGAAACCGGGCGCTCAGAGCCGCCTCCTCGGCCACCCGTTCGTCCGAAGCTCCGGCGCTGAGTACGGCTATCGGCCGTTTCAGACCGGCTTTCGGCATTTCACCCGGAGCCAGCAGCCGGGCTTTGGGGTAATGAGCCATTCCGGGAAAGCGCCGAGTCAAGGAAACGGCCAGTTCATCGGGCAGCCGGGTGATCAACGGAGCCGCCCCCTCGGATAAAAGATGTTCCAGCAACCCGGCGAGCTGCTTCTCACTCTTCCCTTCACCGTAAATCACTTCGGGCAGTCCTCTGCGGGAGGCACGGTGAAGATCGAAGGTCAGTGCTTCGCTGATTTTCCTGTAGGTGCTATCAGTAGGAGAGAAAACGTCTTTATCGCGGCTCATCCGGAGTATTCTGCGGCTTTTGCTGAGGTCGCTGCTCGCGCGGGCGACCATGACCTTGCGGAGATGCCTGGCGTCCGCCTCCGTTTTCGGCCCCGTGCCCGTCGACACGACGCCACTGTTTCTGTTTGTTGTAGAGCGGATGCGGGCGGTACGGAAATTTCACCTGCAGGGGATCCACACCGAGCACGCGTTCCCACCGGAGCTGGCCGAGGCCTTCCAGGTGAGCGTAGTGCAGATAGGACACTTCGCTGACTTCGAAGCCCATGATGAAGGTCGTCAACGCATCCACCAGGACCAGATCCTCGGAGGCGATGGAAAATCCGTGAAAAACCGGACTGCCTTTGATCGGTCCCTTGCCCTCCATGCCGTAGAGCCCGTCGATGAGCGCCATGGAAGGATGGATTTCCTTCAGCAGCTTGGCGGTGTTCCGTCCGGCCATGTGGATCAGGCGGGAAAAACGTTCGGCGTCATTATAGTTGAATCGCCGCTGCTCGGCGAACGATGCGCCGAGCATGAAGGCCCGGTGTTCCGGTTCGACGAATCCGCTGATGCTGGGGATGGACAATGAAACCGGAAAAACGTTATGGGTTTTCGGCGGAGCGATGATAATGATGTAATCGGCATCCACGTTTGCATAACGGATATCCCTGGGGCCTGACAGGGTTTCCACGGTCAGCACCTTGTCGTGGGGCAGGTCGTCGAGGTTGACCAGCTGGGCGCCGTTGAGCTCCACTTCCTTGTATTTGAACTTGTAGAAGATATCCCAGGTTGTCTTCCCGGCGTGATAGGCCCCCTCGGAGCCCTCGATCACGGCGAAACGGCTGACTCCGAAATGATTCTTTATATAGTCGATCAGGGACTGCACGGTTTCGTAATGGGTGTTGGCGTATATTTCCCTGGCGCCGGAGAGGTTGATTTTGATGGCCACCCGATCCGAGGATTTCAGGGTCAGATGCGGGGCGATGGAGTCCATGATCTTTCCGATAAAGGCTCCCTGGCGCGTCTCCTTGACCAAAGCGATCTCTTTGTGATTCATAACAGCCTCATGCTGCCGGCATTATACACCAGCGCGGCTGCGGTTTACAAATTGCCGCCGCTTTTGCAGCGAGCTTCCGCAGCCCATGACCAGAGAACCCAGCGGCAGCCCCGAGTAGCGGGAAACCACGTCGCACTTGACCTTGAACACGAAAAACACTTCCCGATCCGTATCCTCCAGGGTCTCGTAGTTTCCCTGTCCTTTGGAAATGACCAGGTCGGCCTGATTGAAAAGGGAGCGGAACGGCTCCGATGCCAGTTCGGGAACGGTGCCGGCGAAACTGGAGCCGCTGTGGATCAACTCGGCCACTTCATCCATGCCGATCTCCCGGGCGTCTTCCAGAGTCATGTCGTTGATGGCCGGCTCCCGTCGTACCGCGTAGATCAGGCGGAGCTTCGGGAAGGCGTTCCGGATCTCCCGGAGCCAGAATTTGTCGAACACCGCCTCACCGGCGTTGTCGCCGATCATCAGCAGCGTCCCGGCCTTTTTCATCCGCTTGGACATCAAGGCGTAATCGTCCACGGCCAGCTGCAGATTTCCCGCTTCGGAAAAGATTCCGGCCGGGTCGAAAAGGGTCACTCCGCCGTAATCGATGATGTTCCCCAGCAGGGCCAGTTCGGCGCTGAGGCGGAGGGGATCGGCGGCTTTCGAGAGCATCGACTCGATCCGTTCGCTCTGGGAGAGCGCCCATTCGTTCTGCTGGCGTTTCAGTTCCCTGTAGGGGTCCGGTCGGCCGGTCAGCTCGGCGATGCGATCATAGATCCGTTCGGCGTACTGGGGTGAAGTGATGTCGTGAAAGGAATGGCCCGCCGCTTCGGACAGGGCCGCCTCGAACAAGGCGTCGGCCTGTTTCTCGTCCAGTTTGAGATGATCGGCCACCCGCAGCATCTGGTTCAGTATGCAGAGCACGCATTCACGCCCCATATTCATCCGCTCACTCTCCTTCTCGAAATCGATTTTCCCGATGAGCGACCATTATAGCCGCAAGGCGGAAATCTGACAAGTTCTCCTCAATCACCCATCAGGCAGTTGACAAAAAATTCACAGTCACTACAATCTGAGGGCAGGAAAGAAACAAATGCACATCGTCACCATCGCTTCCGAAGCGACCCCTTTCGTCAAAACCGGCGGCCTGGCCGACGTGGTGGGCAGCCTGTTCTCCACCCTGGCCCGACAGCACCGAATGACCCTGATCCTGCCGTATTACAAATCACCCGACACCCAGTTTCCGGAGAGTCAGCCGGTGGAATACTGCAGCGTCCTCATCGGCAGCCAGAATCATCAGGCGGTCATCCGCCGGCACCGCGTATCCGACAATCAGGAGCTGCTTCTGGTCGAACAGGACCTCTTCTACCATCGCCCGGGATTCTACGGGCTCGACGGCCAGGACTATCCGGACAACTTCCATCGGTTCTTTTTTTTCTGCAATGCAGCGGCCCAATGGCTGCTGAGACACGGAAAAGACGTGGACGCGGTCCATTGCCACGACTGGCAGAGCGCCCTGGTGCCCATGCTGCTCCGCACCGGTCCGAAAAACGACATCCCCTGCCTGTTCACCATCCACAACATCTCCTTCCAGGGTCGTTTCCCCGAATGCAGCTACCACCTGACCCACCTGCCCCGCCATTACTTCAATCCCAACGGTGTCGAGTTCTACGGGGACCTGAATTTCATGAAAGGGGGGATCCGCTACAGCGAGTACATCAACACGGTCAGTCCGAGTTACGCCCATGAAATCCAGACACCGGAATTCGGCGCCGGTCTCGACGGCCTTCTCCGATCCCGCGCATCCAGCCTCGAAGGCATCCTCAATGGAATCGACACCTCGGTCTGGGACCCGACGAAAGACACTCTGATCAGCCACACCCTGAACGACGACGTCGTGGAGTGGAAGACCCGGTGCCGCCGTTCCCTGCGTAAGGAACTGGGTCTGCCCGACGGACCGGACCCTCTGTTCGTCATGATCGGCCGCCTGACGCACCAGAAAGGAATCGATCTGGTCCTGGAGGCCTGGGAACACGAACCGCCTTCTGCCCAGCTGGCCGTACTGGGCACCGGAGATCCGGACTCCCTGCGGAGACTGATGCTGCTCCAGGCCAAGCTTCCGGGCGTTCGCGTACTGAACCGTTTCAGCGAGCCCATGGCCCACCGGCTGCAGGCCGGAGGCGATTTCTTCCTGATGCCCTCCCGCTTCGAACCCTGCGGACTGACCCAGATGGTGGCGCAACGGTACGGCACCATCCCCCTGGTCACCCAGACCGGCGGTCTGCGGGACACGGTGGTTCCCGTGGGTCCGGGTGAGAAAGCCACCGGCATCGCCATCCTCAGCGCCGATTCCTCCGCCGTGAACCGGGCCATTCTTCAGGCGGTCAACCTGTATCGAGACCCGGAAGCCCTTCTGGCCATGCGCCGGGAAGGAATGGCCCGCGACTTTTCCTGGAACAACTCCAGTCAAAGGTACAACACCCTTTTCAAGAAAATGTGCACCAAGACTCATGGGAAAAGAAGCCCTTCATTATAATCTCGAAGACTCCGGGATACTGCGCTGTCGCCTCTGTCCCCACGAGTGTCTGATCGCCGACGGAAGAACCGGTGTCTGCCGGGTCCGAAGACGCGAGGGAGACCGGCTGTTCTCGCTGAACTACAGCCGGGTGGCGGCTTTTTCAGTCGATCCGGTGGAAAAGAAACCGCTTTATCACTTCCTGCCGGGCAGCGAAACCCTCTCCTTCGCCTGTATGGGCTGCAATCTCGGCTGCAGTTTCTGCCAGAACCACAGCCTCTCCCAAGTCTCTGCGGAAGAAAGCTTCTTCGGCAACCGGATGACACCGGAACAGATCGTGGCCACGGCCGTCAGCCGGAAGATTCCATCCATCTCCTTCACCTATTCCGAACCGACAGTTTTCTTCGAGATGATGCTGGAAACCGCCCGTGCGGCCAAAGCCGAAGGTCTGAAAACCATCCTGGTCAGCAACGGCTTCATCAACCCCGCCCCCCTGGGCGAACTGATCCCTTTTCTCGATGCCGCCAACATCGATCTCAAGGCCTGGTCCGAGACATTCTATAATAAGTTCTGCGGCGGACATCTGGAACCGGTCCTGAACACGCTGCGCCTTCTGCGTGAAACCGGGGTGTGGCTGGAGATCACAACGCTGCTGATTCCCGGACGCAACGACAATCCGACGGAAATCGCCGAACTCATGGATTTCATCGCCGATCTCGGCCCGGATGTTCCCTGGCATGTCTCCCGGTTCCATCCCCAGTACCGCATGACCGACGTTCCTCCGACTCCCCCGGAGCTGATTACCGGCATCCTCGAACAGGCCCGCAGAAAAGGGCTGCATCACCTCTACGCCGGCAACCTGCATCACAGCGACTTCGAAGACACTCTCTGTCCGAAATGCCGATCCCCTCTCATCCGTCGCAGCGCGTACCGGATTCACCTGGACCAGCTCGATGACGACGGCCGCTGCCGAGTCTGCGGCAGTCTCCTGGCCGGCCGCTTCGCAAAGGCCGATCGATGACGAGGATCCGAGCCGACCTGCACATCCACTCGGTTCTCTCCCCCTGCGGTTCTTTGGAGATGTCACCGCGAGCCATCGTTCACAGGGCCCTGGAGTTGAAGCTTCACCTGATCGCCATCACCGACCACAACAGTCTGGCCAACTCCCTGCTCGCCGCCCCGTACGCCCGAAAGAACGGACTGGAATTTCTCTACGCCGTCGAGGCTCAAAGCATCGAGGAGGTTCACCTGCTGGCCTATTTCGAAGACGAGAAAGTGGCGGAACGGTTCAGCGCCGGTCTGGAGCCCTGGATGCCGACCCTGCTCAACAATCCCGACTACTTCGGCGAACAGCTGATCGTCGATCAGGAAGACGAAATCATCGGGCGGGAAGAGCGCCAGCTGATCTCTTCCCTGAACCTCGACATCGACAGCCTGACCGAGCTGATTGTCTCCCACGGGGGAGTGGCCGTTCCGGCCCACGTCAGTGCCGAGCAGTTCGGCGTCTACCGCCAGCTGGGGATGCTTCCCGGTTGTCTGTCCCTAAATCCGCTGGAAATCGATTACATCACCCCACCGGAAGAGGTCCTCAAAATCGATCCGGATGTGGACCCGGCCCGGTTCATCTGCAGCTCCGACGCCCATTACCTGGGGGACATCGGCCGCGGCCAGACGATTTTCGACTTCTCCGGTGAAAAAATACTGGACATCTTCCACGCCCCCAGGGTTCTCCATCAACCGAGATTATCCCCCTTGCCCTGACGGCCCGGGGCGATATACAATGAGATTTTACAAAAGGAAATCGCAATAGCCGTGGAACAGAAACCGGTCTTGTCCTTGTTCTTCTACCTCGCCCTTATCGGGATCGGTCTTCTCCTGATCCGGCAGGGAGCCGCGCCCTTTTATCGCAGCCTGGCGGAAAGCGGCAGAGAAAGCGTCCCGGCCCGGCTGGATGCACTGGGTGTCGAGAAGATTCCCAATCCCCCGCACGGCTGCCGTCTCCGTCTGAACGCCTGCCGCTACCGCTACGAGTTCAACGGCAAGTCCTACATCGGCCAGCGCTTCTCCCTTTTCGACGACGAGCAGTATTCCCAGGAACTGCCGGACCTCGTCCGGCGAATCACACGGAAACCGCAGGTGCTCGTGAATCCCGAATCCCCCATGGACGCCGTCCTGTCCGTCGATCCACCGCTCAATTCACTGTTCTCCCTGCTGATCGGGCTGCTCTTCCTTCACGGCGGCACCTATTTCGGCCTGCTCTGGTTGTACAAGAAACGTCAACTGAAGCGAATCAACGACAAGTGGCGGGAATCGCAGCTCATCCTCCCCGACAGGCATCATCTGTCGACAGCGCTGCTGATTGTTCCCGCCGTCTCGTTGCTTCTGACACTTCCCTTCGCCTTCATCGCGGCCCCCCGATTCCTGTCCGGTCCAACCGTCCTGCAGGTCTCCTTTATCGTCTTTATTTCAACGATCGTCGCCATGGCCATCCGGATCCGAATCCGTCTATATCATCTCCACCGCTTTCAACTCCAGAAACCCACCTGGTCGAGCCGCAACGGTTTTCGTTTTCGAATCGAGCCCCACGATCCGGATCTTCAGGCCGTCCTGACGGTGTACGGGCTGGTCGAACGGCGATTTTCCTGGCGCTACCGAAAGACCGGCCTGGCGGAATTCGAGTACGAGGAGAACGGCTACTCACTGGCCCCCTACAGCTTCAGGCCCGCCTCCAAGTGGTTGAATCCCATCGGCGTTCTGGTTCCGGCCATCCGAAACGAAGAGCGGCTCAGACAGAAGGAAAGCGAAGCCCTCTGCCAGATTCTGGCCGGACAAAGCAGCAGCCGCAAAAGCCGCTCACCCCTGATGGGATTGATGAGAAAACGCCCCGATCACCGTCTCGAGATTCACCTGCAAAAAAAGGGATTGAAAGTCAGCTACTCTCTGCCCGTCACTTTCTGGACATCGGAAATTTCACGATAGAAAGCCAGAGCCTTTCGAAAAACCGATCCTTTCTTTTTCAGTTCCCGAGAGCCTCGGGTGATTTTACAGAGGCTCAAACCCAGATCTGCAGCGATTTTGCGCTGACTGACTCCCTGATCAAGCCGTTTGACCAGCTCCCACCGAGAAGCGATGTCCTTTCGCTCCGCCGGAGTAAACAATTCAGCCATGAATTCTTCGATCATCTCCGCATCGTTCATCCGAGCCAGAACACAGGCCAGCTCCCTCAGCCGTTCCATCTCCAGATCGGGAGACGATGCAGCCGCGTTTCCGTCATTCGTGCTCTTCTTCATAGGTATACTTTGCATTAAACCATGGCAAAAAACAAGCGGCGGGTTATTCCGGGCGCTGCGGAACAGAGGAGAAATCCTCCCGGGCGGACGCGACCATTCCGGCGACCTCCTCCGGGGGGGCCGGACTCAGCCAGTCGGAATAAAGGGACGGCGGAAGCACCACCGGCATGCGGGGATGAAGGAAAGAGAGGTCCGCAGATGCGGCCCGGGTCAGCAGGGCACAGGATTCGATCTCCTCTCCTTCGGGGGAGCGCCAGAGGGAGAACAAGGCGGCGAAAGCGATCATCCGATCCTGGGTCGGTGTGATGTAGTACGGCTGTTTGACCTGTTTTTTTCGCCCCCTGCTTGTCTCTTCAGCTTCCAGGGTCTTCCATTCGAACCAGCCCAGGGCCGGCATCAGACAGCGGCCGTTTCGGTAACTGTCCCGCCAGGTCGGTTTATGCGCCGCTTCCTCGCTGCGGGCGTTGAAGGTCAGCTTCGGCGGTGACGCGTCCTTCCACCAGGCGGGAATCAATCCCCAGCGCATCCAGTCAAGACGCAATCTCCCGTCAATGCCGCAACGGACGACCGGCACCATTTCCGTGGGTTTCACATCCTGCCCGGGAGTAAACACAGCCGGCTGATCCATGTCGATTTCCCAGGCCTGGACGATTTCAAAGTAACCAGGAGCAATGTAGCGGTAGCACATA
>CAYMND010000071.1:0-9511 GCA_964391685.1 uncultured Clostridia bacterium
CCTGAGAGGGGGATAGGGGAACAGATTTGTCCAGCCTGCCCTTCAGTCTGTCGATCGGTTTGTCGTAACTCGGGCAGGAGATC
Organism: uncultured Clostridia bacterium; assembly: GCA_964391685.1. GTDB lineage: Bacteria > Acidobacteriota > Aminicenantia > UBA2199 > UBA2199 > CAYMND01. The sequence continues at coordinate 84 of CAYMND010000071.1, forward strand.
TTTTGTTCGTTCGGAGTGTAGGCCAGCCTGCGCTCATATCGGTTCACACGCGCTCGAATTGCTGTCTGAAGACTGGAGATCTGTTCCTGTTGTCTGGGAGTTTGTGCTTCATAATGAAGGCTTTTCAGTTCACTCAGCTGATCCAGGTGGCAGAAGAGATTGCGTATGCGTAAGTGGTGGTTGAGCCGATTGGCGAAAAGGTCTCCTTGATTCTGCGACAAGGATATATCCTGCAATGGACAGAGCGAATGTGCTTTAAGCCCGAATTGCCGGTTTTGATCTCCGTCTCCGGGGCGATAGCTCGAAATGAAGATCTGCTGCATTCCCCCGTCACCGTACTGGGGATTGGCCAGGGTGGGGCCCTGGACGGCCCGGATGGGTTTTTCCACGGTCCAGATACTGACTTTGGAGCGGTAGTCGTACGACTTTCGACCATCTATCATAAGCTTGCGAGGCGCCACCTGCACCCCCATCGAAAGGGTTCGCGACTTTCCCTGGCATTTTTCATATTCGTCGTAGGGCACGAAGTAGCCCGAGGACGACGGTTCGAGCTTGACCAGTTTCATGCCCGGGGGGAGGGTGACGGGGCGGTAGCGGTCGATGCCGGGAAACCGTTCCCCTCCCTGCTGTTTTTCGGCCAGACGGACGAGGTCCCTGTCGCGTGAATCGGTCATGGAGGACAACCTTATGAACCGGAGGGTGTGGACAGTTTCAGCCGAGCCGCTTCGCGTTCGGCGTATCCCGGTTTGAAGTAGAAGGTGTCGTAGCGGATGATGATCTCGGCGTCGGGATCGTGGACGCAGGAGAAGGTGGAGGAGATGGTGCCCCAGTCGTAGTCGAAGGAGAGTTCCCGCCCCCCCTCGATCTGGCCGCCCATCTGGGTGGCCAGGAAACGATCGTTGTGCAGTTTGATTTCTTTGTGAATTTCGGATTCCGATCGGTCTTTGGGCCAATCCGGCCAGGTATAGAAATCCGGCCGGCTCATTTCGATGCGGTCGAGATAGCCGTCTTGATCGAAAAAGAGGTCGATGGACATCTCAAATCCATCAATAACCTGGGTCTTCAGCGCGCAGATGTACTTTTCCGGTTCCTCCTTCACCGCCTGAGGCAGTTCGTTTTCATAGAGCGCACCGGCCTGAAAATCGGCGCGGGTCATCCCCGGCCACAAGGCGTAACCCGGCCCCCATTCGAACCGCCCGGTCCTGAGATCGATCATGTTCACCCCCTGAATACTGTCAATTATATTAACCATAAAGCATAAAAAAGCGAAAATCAAGAGGATGGGGAAAAAGAACTTGCTGCATGAAGGCTGAGTGTTGGCTGAAGCGTGGGCAAAAGAGAATTGAACCGGTTCCGGTTGTTGTGGTTCCTCGGCAATAAATCTTCCTGGCCGATTCATGGCGGGCGCTGCAGGTTCCGCCTTGGAACGATTTGACCCGTTCGATCTCCCTGTACTATAATCTGCTGATCATGATCTATCCGGTTACCATTGATCTGGTTCGCCACGGGACCACTCCGTACAACGCCACGGACCGCATGCAGGGGCAGATCGATATCCCTCTCGCCGACCAAGGGAGACGGGAAATCGAGGTTCTGGCCGAACGGTTGCGGAATGTGGATTACGATCTCATCATTCATTCCCCCCTGAAACGGGCGGAGGAGACGGCGAGGATCATCGCCGGGGACAGAGAAGGTGTGCGCTGGCAGGTGTACCCGGAGTTCACCGAGATCGATCTGGGACAATGGGAAGGCCGGATATACACCGAGATGGTGGCCAGCGAAAGCGAGTACTATCAGCGCTGGCTAAGCGACGAGGACTGCCCCGTTCCCGGTGGAGAGTCGTTTTCCCAGGTGGCCGACCGGGCCAGGGCCGGTGTTTCACGACTTTTGCAGGAGCCGGTCAAAACCGTTCTGATTTGCGGTCACGCCACCGTCAATCGGGGGATCCTGGCCGCCCTGCTGGAGCTTCCCCTGAACCTCGCCCGGCGTTTCCGCATGAAAAACGGGGGCTGGGCCCGCGTTGTGGTTACCGAGCAGGGGGGGGCGCCCCGTCCCCTTCTGGAGCACTGGAATGTCTGAGAACAGTATATAGAGAGGTTTGAACATGTTGCTCATTCAAGATACACTTCGTCGAAAACTGGTTGAAGCTGCCGCCGATATCGCCGAAATCAGGGGAGAGGACATTCCGTTTTCGGTTCCCGGCCAGCGCCAGTACGGAGAACTGAGCACCACCCTGCCGTTCATTCTGGCCAAGAAGACCGGCCAGAAACCGTACGTTCTGGGGATGAAGCTGAAGGAGAAAATGGCTGGGGCTCTCCCGGATATCAGCGACATACAGCTGCTGAACGGCGGTTTTCTCAATTTCTTCTTTCATGACGGTTTCTGGCTCAGGCATATGGCCGGAGAAGGCCGGAAACAACCGGCATGGATCCGGGACAAGGTCATCGTGGAGCATACCAGTATCAATCCCAACAAGGCGGCCCATATCGGACATCTGCGCAACTCTTGTCTGGGAGATACGCTGGCCCGGGCCTACCGCTATCTGGGGGCCGAGGTGGAGGTGGAGAATTACATCGATGACACCGGCATTCAGGTGGCCGATGTGGTCTGGGGGCTGATGGATCAGGATGGGATGGATTTGGATGCCGTTACGGCAATTACAGACCTGCCCCGATATCTTTGGGAGGCCTATCCCCGGTACAGCAGGATTCTTGGGGAAGATGCGGCGAAGCAGGAACAGAGAAACCACGTTCATCAGTACATCGAGGAACGGCGTGAGCCGGAATACGGCATGAGTCTGTACGTTTCCGAAACCGTACTGCACGATCATCTGGCGGTTATGGGGAGATTGGGAATAGAGTATCACCTGCTGGTTCGGGAACAGGACATCATGGCCATGGATTTTTTTACCCAGACGGCCCGAACCCTGCGGGAAAAAGGGATCATGTACCGATCCAGTGACCCGGACAAGTCGGGTTGTGAAGTGATTTTCTACGAAAACGAGAAACTGGAGAAAATCGTCATTCGTTCCAACGGAACCGTTACCTATATCGGGAAGGATCTGGCGTACACTTTCTGGAAACTGGGACTCAGCGGCAGGGATTTTCTGTATCGCCCCTTCTGCAAGGGACTTTCAGGACAGGAAGTCTGGATCAGTGACGACCTGAAAGGCCGGGCCGTGGAAGGATTCGGTCACGGCGACCGGGTTTTCAACGTAATCGATACGCGTCAGTCCTACCTGCAGTCCATCATCGGGCAGGTGGTGGGCACCCTCTACCGGGGAGACAAGGACAGATTCGCACACTTCTCCTACGAAATGGTGGCCCTGACACCGCGTTGTGTGGAAGAACTGGGCTTTCCGCTGTCTGATGAGGACAGGAAGCGGCCCTACATCGAAGTATCGGGAAGAAAAGGTGTCGCAGTGGAGGCCGGGAAGTTGATCGATCGTCTGGAGGCTCATTCTCTTGCCGAGGTCAGCCGTCGCAACCCGGAACTGGATTCTCGGCAGCAGAAGGAAATCGCTCGACAGATTGCAGTCGGTGCTCTCCGGTACTTCATGCTGCGCTTCACCTCCACATCCGTCATCGCTTTCGATTTCGACGATGCTCTGGCTTTCGAAGGAGAGACGGGTCCCTATCTCCAGTACACAATGGTCCGTATCAACAGTATTTTCCGCAGGCTGGGCATGGTGTTGGGACAAGCGCCACTCGATGCAGGAGACTACTGTGTCTTATCGTTAGACGAAAAAGAGCTGGTCGAGCCGCTGCTGATCGTCGCCGCCCAGGTCCCGGAACAGATTCTCCTGGCTCTGTCACAGCATGAGCTGTCGTTGATCGCCCATTTCGCCTATTCTCTGGCTCAGCAGATCAACCATTACTACCATCGCTTTTCCGTTATCGGTGAACCGAACGAACAGCTCAGAAAACTGCGTGTGGCCATTCTGGATGTGCTGGGCTGTCGCCTCGCCGATCTCCTGGATGTTCTGGGGATTCCTGTTCCGGAGCGCATGTAGCCTTCAAACAGGGTTGGGATATGACCCATCTTGCAGGATATGAGTAGTATTTTTTTATTGTAAACGGAAAAAGCTGATACTATAGTATTTTTATGGTGCAGAAAAACAAGCCGTTGGGGGAACGCCTGATCGATCTGGGTATCCTGACGGCACCGCAACTGGAACTGGCTCTCAAGCAGCAAAGGCAGACCGGAAGCATGCTGGGAGAAGTGCTGATCGGGCTGGGCTTCGTCTCTGACGATGTCCTGACTTCTGTTCTGGCCGCCCAGTCCAATGTCAGTTCGGTAGACCTCAAGAAGCTGATGATCGATCCCCAGGTGATCGCCAGGATCCCGGAACGGTTCGCCCGCAAGAACAAGCTGATTGCCACCTCCCTCGAAGAGGATACGCTGACAGTGGCGATGGAGAATGTTTTCGACGTCGACGTCATCTCGGAACTCGAACGGTTGACCGGGCTCTTCATCAATGTAGTCGCGGCCACTGAATCCGACATCGTTTCCGCCCAGGAGCTCTACTATGCAGGAGGAGCTACCCTGGACGAACTGATCGAACTCAGCATCGAAGTCGCTTCCCGCGGTGACGATCGCAGCGAAGCACTGATCCAGGAAGCCCCCATTGTCAAGCTGGTCAATCAGATCATCATCAAGGGGATCAAAGACAGTGCCACCGACATCCATGTCGAACCCGAGGAGAGCCTGCTGCGGATCCGCTACCGGATCGACGGGATGATGACGCTCGGGCCTTCCATCCCCAAGGCCCTGCAGAATCCCATCGTGGCCCGGTTCAAAATTCTTTCGGAGGCCAACATCGCCGAAACCCGGATTCCCCAGGATGGACGCATGAAGTTCATCATCGGCAAACGGGAGATTGACATCCGCGTTTCCTTTTTCCCGACAATAAACGGGGAAAATGTGGTTCTGCGCCTGCTCGACAAAGGCAAGCTGGTCAAGGGACTGGATAAACTGGGAATGAACGAAGCCCACATCGGTCAGTTCAAGTCGGCCCTGGAGCGCCCGTTCGGCTTGATTCTGGTTTCGGGGCCCACCGGATCCGGCAAAACCACCACCCTGTATTCGGCTTTGTCGTATCTCAACTCCATCGAGAAGAACATTATCACGCTGGAGGATCCGGTTGAGTATGAGTTTCCCATCGTGCGTCAGGCCCAGGTGAATTACAAGATTGATTTCAGCTTCGCCGAAGGACTTAAAGCCATCCTGCGTCAGGACCCCGATATCATACTGGTCGGCGAGATGCGGGACCGAGAGACGGTGGAAATGTCAGTCAGAGCCGCCCTGACCGGCCATCTGGTTTTCTCGACCATTCATACCAACAACTCCGTCGCCACCATCAGTCGCCTGCTGGATATGGGAACCGAACCCTTCCTCATCTCCTCGACGGTGATCATGATCATCGCCCAGCGCCTGCTGCGCAAGATCTGCCCCCATTGCCGGGAACCGGTCCATCCTTATACCCATGTGGAATCCGGTGGTTTGGGGGGGGATCACTTCTATCAGGGCAGGGGGTGCAGCCGCTGCAACAACACCGGATACAGCGGCAGAATCGGAATCTATGAAATTCTGCCGGTTTCTGAACCGATACGCAACCTCATCGAAAAGGGAGCCTCCAATTACGAAATCACCGAACAGGCCAAACGGGAAGGGTTTAAAACCCTGTTCGACGATGCACTGGAAAAGGCGCAGGCCGGGCTGATTTCCCTCGACGAAGCGGTGCGCATGACCATGGGAGTGTTTTGACGTATGGCCGGCTATACCTATCGTGCCCGAAACGCATCGGGGCGGCTGATCGAAGGGACGCTCAGTGCCGATGATCCAGGGGATCTCATCGAAAAAGTACAGGAACTGGGGCTTCTGCTGATCGATTACAAAACCGTCAAAGGCAAAGTCGCGGGTGGGGCCGTGACGTTCGGACGGATCAAGAGGCGGGAAGTGATTCTGTTCACCGTACATCTTTCCGCATCGGTTGAGGCTGGAGTTCCTGTGGTGCAGGCCATTGCCGATTATGCGGCGGAGACCGAGAACCGGATGTTCCGGGGGATTCTGGAGGATGTCGAACGGCAGGTGCTCGCCGGCACGACTTTGTCGGCGGCTCTGGACAAGCATCCCAAGGCCTTCGGAGAATTGTACTCGGCAGTCGTCGCCACCGGTGAAGCTTCAGGAAATCTCGATTCAGTTCTCCGTGACCTTGTCTCTTTTCTGGAGTGGCAGGAGGAACTGGCGGGTCAGGTAAAGCAGGCGGCCATTTATCCTCTGTTTCTGGGATCGATGATCATCGGCGTGGTGGTGCTGATGATGGCTTTCACCGTACCCCGGTTCGTGACCATCCTGCAGAGCTTCAATGTGCAGCTTCCGGCTCCGACTCGGTTCCTGATCGATCTTTCCTCTTTTTTCGTGAAATTCTGGTGGTTCCTGGTGCTGCTTCCGATTGCCTTCGTAATTGTACGCATACTGATGCGGCGAAGGGCTGACGGCCGTTTCATCTGGGACAGGCTGGCTCTGGGGACGCCTCTGTTCGGGAAACTACTGCAGAAAATCGTCCTGTCCCGTTTTGCCCATTACTTCAGCATGCTGTACTCTTCGGGGATCGGGGTTCTGGAAATTTTCACCATCATCCAGAGAGTGGTGGCCAACGAGGTGGTGCGTCGAATGATCGGTCGGGTGTCCGAGCGGGTGGAAGGCGGCAGTTCCATTACCGACGCTCTGGAGAAGGAGCGCCTGGTCCCCTCCCTGGTGCTGCGCATGATCAGCGTCGGGGAGAAGACCGGAAGTATGGACAAGTCTTTGAAAAAGGTTTCCCAGTATTATGACCGCGAGGTTCCCTTGACCATCCGCAGAATGTTTGCCGTTTTCGAACCGCTGATGATCATTTTCATGGGGGGGGTGGTTCTTTTCATCGCCCTGTCTATCTTTTTGCCCATTTATCGTTTAACATCAACCATAGGAATGCAGAAATGAAGGCTGTCGTCGCTGATTTGGGGAGTCCGGGACAAATAAGAATCCTGGGTGTATCCACCGCCAAACCACCCCGGCTGTTGTGGCATGAAATGCGTGTTCTCGGCGAAAGAGAAGAGCCATGGCCGGTGCTGAAAGACATGTTGGCTGGTCGTTCGGCACAGAGCTGGCCGATTTGCTGGATACCCAGCCGGGAAGAGGTGGGGACAGCGGTTCTGACGTTGCCGCCCATTCCCAGAAAGGAAATTGCCAAGATCCTGCCACGGGAACTTGGCCGGTTGACCGAGTCCAGCCGAGAGCTGACCGGGGCGTTTGTGCCGGGTGAAAAGATCGAAGAGAAAGGGGTTGTCAAGCAGGAAGTGATTTCCAGCTACATGCCGCGTTCCGATCTCTACGAAGCCCTGGATCGAATGCGGGCGTTAGGCCTCTCGCCCCGCTGGGTTCTTCCGGAAACTGCCGGCCATCTGCAGCTGCTGGAAACCCTCGGTAAAACGATTCAGGAGCCTCTCAGTGGGACGGTCCTGTTCAAGGTCTGCCAGACGAAAATCGCCATGACCATCTATCGGGGAACGAGCTGGGGCCTTGAGCGGGTTTTCACTTTCCGGCATGGAGAGGATCAGGAGATCACGGAAGATGAACTGACACGGATTTCCGTGGAGATCAACCGGACATTGCAGTTTTTCAAGCAGCGGTATCGGGGCGTAAACGTAGACCGTCTGGTCATCTTCGGTCGTCATGAGGCCCGTGACCGTATTGTGGAACATATCCGGTCCAGCCAGGCCCTTCATGTTGTTTCGGCCGAACAGCTTCTGAGCGAGGAACGGATCGATTTTGGACCTGTCGCTCGGAAAGACCTGGATTTTGCAAGCGAAGCGGCCATCGCCCTGCATCTGCTGCCGCTTGTGGGACGAAGCAATGACCTGGACCTTTTCCCCGGCGGTTATGTCGAACGGGAGCGAATGCGATCCCGGATTGTCGGCCTGGGAATCTCCTATGGGGTGATCGCCACCCTTCTGGCGGTGGCCACTGTGTATCTGTTGGGGATCAAAAAGGACTACAGACAGCAGATTGATGAGCTGCAGCGGGTAGTGAGTCAGCAGGAAGCGCAGAACGAACAATTGGAAAAGACGCGGAAACGCAGGATTTTCTATTACCAGTGGGAGCATTTCAAACTCTGGCCCAGGCGATATACAGCCATCTGCACCGATTTTGTCCGCCGTTTGACTCTGATGGCCACACCGGAAATCCGTCTGTCCGAGTTGACCCTGGAACCGAGAGCGCATGGGGCGGTGTTCGTCCTGAAAGGGAATATCGCCGTGGCCGATTCCATTGCGGCCCAATCCATTTTCATCCGCTTTTTCGATCAGATCAAAACTTTGCCCGAAGTGCTCGGCCTTGACTCCTCCAATGTCAAAGTCAATGCCGCCCGGGAGACATCGGGGCGAAGCTACACCGCCGAGGCTCTGCCGAAAGATTCGGTGGTGGAACTGTATTTTTCCATCAACGGTGAATTGGAGTGGCCATGAGCATGAACCGGTATCGTCTGGTTAAAATCATCGGTCTGGCAGGCATACCGCTGCTGATCTTCCTCTGGTTTTTGGTTTTTTTCATGCCGAACATGGTGGAGACAAATCAGGTGAAACGTCAACTCAAGGATATCGCCGACCAGCTCAAACGCAACATCAAAGTCGATGATCAGTTCGAAAATCCGGATCGGCAGGAGCTGGAACGATTCAGGACGGCGGAGGAGGAATTGCAAAACGAACTGCCCTCGGTCGACAGTGCCGACGGCTTTTTGCGCTTGATTACGACGGTGTCCGGATTTCTGAAAGAAACGGCTGCCGCAGAGAGGCTCAGCAATCTGATCGTTTCATCGAATTCACGGGATCTGGAAATCAATGCCCAGACTCTGCCTCAGTCGGGAGAATCCCTGGAGGAGCTGTTGCAGTTTACCAGCAACCGGTTGCGGGAGATTCAGGTGGAGTCGGAACGGAATGGTGGGAATTCGGCTGTAAATAATCGCAATGGTCCCTTCGGTCTTTCCAGCCACAATCTTTATATGGCTTTTTCCGGTGATCTGAAACCGGCACTTTCGTTTCTGCATCGTCTGCCCATGCTCGACCGTTCCCTGAGGATCGAAAAAATGGTCGTTTGTGAAGGAGTCAAGCAGCCGCTTTTTCTGGTGTATGCCCGGCTTTTCTTCTGGGATCACAGAGGAATCCGCCGAGGCGGCACGGCATCTCCGGAGGCGGGAAATGCTCAGAAATAAGTGGCTTGCCCTTGGATTGTCCGTATTGGCGGTGGTTCTGGTTGCCTACCGGCTGTTTTTTGACAAAACGGAGGTTCGTCCGCCGGCCCGGAATCTGCAGCCCCTGGTTGTGGAATCAAAAGGCTTGGAAACGGGAAATCTGGTGCCCGGCCCGGACTTCGAGTGGACCGATCCCAGC
>CAYMND010000072.1:0-9457 GCA_964391685.1 uncultured Clostridia bacterium
CAACCTTTTCTCTCCTCTGAACATAAAGGAATTCCTCAGAGGAAGCAGTGCGTTCACCGATTCCTTTCTTTTGGATACCAGTGCGATCATTGACGGAAGAATCGTCCCCATTATCCAGTCCGGTTTCATCGAGGGGGAAATCATCATCACCCAGTTTGTACTGGCTGAGCTACAGAATATCGCTGATTCCAATGACAGCAACAAGAAAATCAGAGGGAAAAGGGGACTCGATATCATTGAAAAGATGCGGTCCGACAACCAGATTTGTCTGACGATTCTAAACAAAAATGTGAGCGGCATCAAGGAAGTCGATCAAAAATTGATTCTCATGGCCAAAGAACAGAAGTTCAAGCTCATCACCAACGATATCAACCTGTCCAAAATCGCCAAACTCCAGGATGTAAAGGTGCTCAACGTTAACGAGCTCGCATACGCCATCAAACCGATCGTCTATCCCGGAGAAGCCCTGAAGGTCACCATCACCAAGGAAGGTAAGGAAAAGAAACAGGGAATTGCCTACCTGGAAGACGGAACGATGGTGGTTATTGACGATGCCAAAGGGGATATCGGCAAAAAAATGCAGGTTGAAGTGACTTCGGTTCTTCAGACGACATCGGGAAAGATGATCTTCGGGAAAAAATCATGATGATCGGATATCGAAGCGGTTTCGGCTATGACATTCATGGTCTGAAACCGGATCCCTGCGGCCGACTGATCATCGGCGGCACTGTAATCGTCCAAGGGGTTCGGGCCCAGGCTCATTCAGATGGCGATGCTCTGATCCATTCTTTGATCGATGCCATTCTCGGAGCACTGGGTGCCGGGGATATCGGTGAATTTTTTCCGGACAACGACGAGCAATACAAGAATATTTCCAGTCTCGTACTCCTGAAACGAATCCTTCCGCTGATCCGGAAGAAGAAAGCCGTTGTCGTCAATATCGATTCCACTATCGTGCTTCAAGAGCACAAGCTGACTCCGTTCAAGGAAGCCATGAAACGATCCATTGCCGCAACGTTGGAATTATGCGTCGACCAGATCAACATCAAAGCCAAAACAAAAGAAGGTTTCGATGCGTCTGGCAGGGGAGAATCCGTTGAGGCCTACAGCGCAGTTCTTTTGTATATAGATAAATAAAATGAAAAACAGAAAACCCATTGTAACCATCGTCGGTGTCCCGAATACGGGAAAGTCCACGTTATTCAACCGCCTGACGGGCACTCGGAAAGCGCTCGTCCATTCAGATCCCGGAATGACCCGTGATGTCATCAACGGTGTTCTTCAGATCGAAAATCAGGAGTATCAGCTTCAGGACACCGGAGGTGTTTTTGATGAAAATGACATCATCAATCTGGCTATAAAAGAAAAGGTTGTAAAAGTATCCAAGCGCAGCGATCTGGTCCTCTTTCTTTTCGATGGACGCCGTGAACTGCTCGGGTTTGAGGAAGATCTCTATTTTTCTCTTAAAAAGACCGGCATAAACATTATATGTGTTGTTAATAAGGTTGAAAATCCAGAAAGATATGTACTTCCAAATTCATACTATAAATTATGCAACGAATTTTTATGGATATCCGCTGAGCACGGCCACAATATCGATCTTTTGCTGGACGCCGTATCGGAAAAAACCCCGAAATTGTCAATAACTGATGATCATTTTGAATCTCAGATCAAAATTGGCGTTGTCGGAAAACCGAATGTAGGCAAATCATCGCTGGTCAACGCCATTTTCAATGAAGATGTAGCCATTGTCAGTGAAATTCCAGGCACTACGCGGGATTCCGTTGATCTTGAATTTAAATGGCATGGCAATAAGTTCATCATTGTGGATAACGCCGGTATCAGAAAAATGCAGAAAGTCAAGGAATCCACTGAAAGTGCCGCCGTTTTGCGTGCCATCCGGGTGATCGGGGAGGTTGATATCATCGTGTTTGTTGTCGATATCACCAAAAAATTGGATCAAACCGATTTGTTCATTGCCAAAAAAATAGAAGAGAGTCATAAGCCTGTTGTCATTGTGGCCAATAAATGGGACCTGGTTCACAACAAGGATGATCATCAGTTTTACCGGGAACGTCTTTATCGGCAGTTGTATAAGTTCTCGTTCGCTCCAGTGGTTTTTACTTCGGCTCTGGAAAACCATCAGGTCCAGAAAATTCTTTTTCAGTCCCATTTGATTTTCAAAAAACTTCATGAAAATTACAAAGCACAGGAAATTACACGAATCGTCAAGGATATTGTAGCGCGAGAGCAGTACAAAACGATGAAAGGGGATCCGTTTTCCGTGAAATATGCAGCAGTGGAGACCACCAGGCCGTTTTTCTTCGTTCTTTCGTGCTCCAGGCCGGATCACCTGCGCTCATCGATTGAAAATCATTTCAAAAAGAAGCTGACCGAAACAATCGGTCTGATCGGGATCCCGGTATTCATAAAGATTATACGGACATCATCCAAAACCCAGGTAAAAAAAAGGTGACTTTAACAGGTGTCGACGCGTCGACATCGATGCTGAAGTTCTTTGTGATACCTTGACTTTTGTCAGCTGTTTTCGTAAGATTCAATTGGTATAAAAACAATTTCGGTCTACTTTTTTCGAGGAGAATATCGTGATCATAACAATTGCCAATCAGAAAGGTGGCGTTGGAAAAACAACCACCTCGATCAATCTGTCTGCTGCTTTTGCGCTCATGGGGTACCGAACATTGTTGATCGACATGGATCCTCAGGCGAATTCAACGGTTTCGTTTGTCGACTTGAAGGATGTTCAGGTGTCCATGTTCGATTTTCTGGAAAATCATGACATTCTTTTTGAAGATACGGTCATGAAGGCCAAGCTGGAAAATCTCTATCTGCTTCCTGCATCGATCTCTCTGGCCAAGCTGGAATCGAAACTGATCGGGGAGATCGACAGCCATTTTCGCCTGAAGGACAGATTGGAAGGATTTAAAAACCATTTTGATTTTATCATCATCGACACACCGCCGACTCTCGGTTTGATCACCCTGAATTCATTTGTTGCGGCTACACACCTTCTGGTTCCGATTCAATCGTCGTATTTCGCCTTGGAAGGAGCTGCCGATCTTTTGGAAACGTTTGAAAAAATCAAGATGAGAAGCAATCCGGAACTGGATATCATTGGTGTGTTGATTACTCTGTACGATAAGAGGACTGTAATCTCAAAAGACAGTGTTTCCCATATTGAAAACATATTCGGAAAACGGGTTTTTGAAACGAAAATTTCCAGAAATGTACGCCTGGAGGAAAGTCCGGCGTATAAGGAATCGATTTTCACATTTGCGCCAGCCTCCAAGGGGGCTGAGGAGTACAAAGCATTAGCTGAGGAAATACTTAAAAATGCCTAAGCCAAAAAGAGTTGGATTACCAGATTTTGTAAAGAACAGGCAAGATCATCATCTGGTTGATGAGATTTCAAGAAGAACGCGAACTGCAATCATCAGACATATTTCAATCGATAAACTGACAACCAATTCCATACAGCCGAGAAAAGATTTCGGAGATCTGGAAGAGCTGAAAGATTCAATCATTGAAAAAGGAATCCTAGAACCCATCCTGGTTCGCCCCAAAAACGGATCGTTTGAGATTATTGCCGGAGAAAGACGATTCAGGGCCGCTCAAATGGCCGGTCACACACAGGTTCCATGCATCGAATTCGATATTCCGGACAATGAAGCGCTGGAGATTTCCATAATTGAAAACATTCAACGAAAAAACCTGGACATCTACGAGCATGCTTTTTCTTTGAAATCTTTATCTGAAATCTACGGATACACACATCAGGACATCGCTAAAAAACTTGGCAAATCCAGGGTAACCATTTCTGAACTCATTCGGATTACAGATATACCTTCGGAAATTCTTCTACGCTGTCAAGAATTGAAAATTGAGTCCAAAACTTTTTTAACTGAACTGGTGAAATTGGACAGCGTACAGAAGATGATGCAGGTATTGGATGAATACGAAAAAAATCCGATATCCAGAGATATTGTGAAAGAATTCAGAAATGAACAGGTAAATTCTGAAGAGATCCAAGCCATTGACGATATGGATTCTTCGAAAGAAATCAATCCGGGATTACCCAGAAGATTCAAGTTTAAATTTGCGACAGATGACAAGTCTTTGAAACTGGATTTCAATATCAAAACCAGTGACATGAACCGGGATAAACTGGTGAACATTCTCGAGAATCTGATTGTTGAGATCAAAGAAGGGAAGATATCGGACTTGCCTTTTTAAAAAACTGAGTCTGGACAGTATTCATAATTTAGAACAGCTTGTTTTAGTTTACATAATATATCTTATCCGACATAAAAAATTGGACCGCTGAAACCTGCGTCAGATCTAATGTTTCGGTTTTGTGGATAATCTTGTTGAAAACTTCGTTTTATTTTCCACATCATTCCAGGTTTATTTTTCTTTTTTACGGATTTACAATAGAAGCAGTTCTTAACCAAGCGAGTGTATAAATGAAACCAATCAAACCGTTTGTTCTCTGTGGAAAAGATCACGTATCAGACAATTCTTTCAAGGTTTTCAATCCCTTGGATGATTCTGTACTGTATGAAATGGCATCCGCTTCGGCATATGACATCGAATCCGCCGTAGCCGGTTCTGTTCGTGCCCGGGATTCAATGAAAAAAATGCCGATGTTTCAACGTTCCCGAATCATCAGATCTGCAGCCGAATATCTGAATATTCACAGAGATGAAGTGATCGATACCATCGTCATGGAAGCCGGTAAGCCTCTCCGTTATGCCAGGACTGAATTCGACCGTTGTGTTGAAAATCTCACTCTTTGTTCGGAGTGCATGAGTTTTATCAATGGAGAAACCATCAATATGGATGCTTCTTCGGCAGGCGCTTCCAGAAAAGGCTACTGGTTTCGTGAACCTGTGGGTGTCGTCCTGGCCGTTTCCCCTTTCAATTTTCCTTTAAATCTGGTCGCCCACAAATTGGCGCCCGCCGTTGCCGCAGGTTGTCCGGTTATCCTGAAACCTGCATCCAAGACTCCAGGAGGCGCATTGTGGCTGACAAAGGCATTTCTGGAAGCCGGGCTGCCTCCGGAAGCGGTTTCCTGCCTTACCGGTTCCGGAAACGATGTGGCTGTACCACTCGTTAAACATCCGGATATTGCAAAAGTAACTTTTACAGGCAGTTTCAATACCGGAATGGACATAGCCCGAATGGCCGGAATGAAAAAACTGACTCTGGAACTGGGATCAAACAGCGCTGCCATTGTCGATGAAGACCTTCTGGACTTCGAATACACCGTGAAACGTCTTTGTCTCGGGGCTTTCTACTATCAGGGGCAGGTCTGTATCTCCGTACAGAGAATATATGTGCATCAATCCATATTCAGGCTCTTTATCGAAAAATTTGTCGAAATCACAAAAACGTTGAAAATCGGAAATCCGTCAGACGCGGATACGGAGATCGGCCCCATGATCTCCCCTATCGAGGCCGATAGAGTGAAAACCACGATTGATTCGGCCGTGAAAAACGGGGCGAATATTCTTTATGGAGGTCAAAGAGACGGCTCTTTTATTGTTCCTGCGGTGCTGACATCGGTTAATCCGGACGACCCGCTGGTATCCGAGGAAATTTTCGGCCCCGTAGCGGTTATTGAACCTGTCATGACCATAGAAGAAGCCATCAGCCGGGTGAATACCAGCCGTTTCGGACTTCAGGCCGGAATATTCACCCGTCGGCTCGATTCAGCTGAAAAAGCCATCCGGGATCTGCAGGTCGGAGGCGTCATCATCAATGATTTCCCTTCGTATCGGCTGGACCATATGCCCTACGGAGGTATCAAGGACAGTGGTGTCGGGCGTGAAGGGGCCCGCTACGCAATCGAGGAAATGTCCAACATCAAGATGGTTGTCATAAACAATGAAGTCCTGTAAACTTCATGTATGCAAGGAGTGTCATCAAATGCAATTACTCGAAGATTCTGAAATTGTCAGCCTGATTCAGTCTGTTTTTTCGATTCAATCCCGAGACAAGAACATCGGAATCCTGGTGGATATTCCCCGGGAAAAGGAAAATGACAATGAAGACTGGCGGCATAGACGCGAAATCGCATGCCAATGGGCCTCTGCACTGCAACGCAACCTGAAGAAAATCCCTTTGGAGAACATTTCTCTGATCGCCTATCCGGATGTCGGATCAAACAACGCCGATCTCCCCGAGACGGCATCGGTGATTCCGGTGGAACAGAAACTGGATTCCGCTGCCATGCTGGATGACTACCCCAAGATTTCTTTTGACAGAATATTTTCTGAGCATCAGATTTTTCTCGCTCCGACGGAATTTTCCACCACAGCCCCATTGAAGAACGCCGCCAAAAAATTTCCCATCCGAGCCGCAACCATGCCCGGTTTTTCAGCTGCCATGGTTCCCGCTCTGCGCATTGATTACAAGGAGGTCAATCGCCGCTGTCAGCTGATAAAAGAACTGGTGGACCCGGCTCACGGTGCATCGGTCGATTTTGAAGTGGATGACGGACAGCGGTATCATGTTTTTTTCGACCTGAGATACCGCAAGGCGCACGTTAGCTCAGGACGTTTTCCAGAATTCGGAGTCGCCGGAAATCTACCCAGCGGAGAGACCTATATCGTTCCCTACGAAGGTGAATCCGGTGTGGAAAGTCAGACGAAAGGAATGCTTCCGGTACAGATAAAAGACACAATGTTAGTCTTTGAGATTCGGAATAACGCTGCAATAAGTGTTTCCGGGGCGAATTGCTCTTCCCTATCCGAAGAGAAGGAACATCTCCGCCGCGTTCCAGCTTACGGCAACATGGCGGAATTGGGCTTCGGTGTGCTTGCGGATTTCGGCCTCTCCCCGATCAATGAGATCCTTCTGGACGAAAAACTCGGCTTCCATGTAGCCTTCGGACGCAGTGACCATTTCGGCGGACAAGTGGGGCCGGCTCAGTTTCCGACCCCGGCGGACGTGATTCATCTGGACAGAATCTACATTCCTTCGACACAACCCAGAATCATGGTCAAACAACTTACTTTTCTTTATGCCGATGGCAGTGAAAAAGAGATTATAAAAGATGGAGACTACAAGATCTTTTCCTGATGGCTGACACATGAAAAAAAATAAACGACATGAAAGGAACAGAAGCCGCTCATTACGGAAGCAGGTTGAAAAATACAGTCGAAAGGCGATGCAGTCTCCCGGAGAAGGCCGATACCTGGGAGATTCTCCGGATATCGTCTTCAAGGCCAGACTGATCAGTTACGACAAAAGCGGCTCATTTCAACAGGAGATCAAAGCCGACTCTCCACTGCCGATCATGGACAGCCGCAAGGTGCATTGGCTGCAGATAATGGGACTGTCAGAGGTGAAGCCCATCGAATCCATATGCCACCAGCTTGGGCTCCACCCGTTGACAATCGAGGATATCTTCAATACCTATCACCCGGCCAAATTTGAAGAATATCCAGAATATCTTCTCATGATCAGCCACAGCCTCAGTTTCTGTCCGCAGACTGTCGTCCTCGAGGGACGGCACATCACTCTCATCATGAAGAAAAACCTCCTGGTCACCTTTCAGGATGTGGACACTCCCCTTTTTGACCCTGTTGTAGCGCGTATCGAAGCCGGTGCAGGTCGAATCAGAAACATGCCCGTTTCGTACTTGTTCTACCGGGTAACCGACCTCCTGGTGGACCAGGCTTTCCTGACCATAGAGGGTATATGGGAAGCTGCGGAAGCGATTGACAAGGCCCTCACCCAGAATCCCGACAAGCATCTGGCGGAAGATATACAGCACCTCAAGCGGGAAATGTTGATGCTCATGAAGTCCCTGCGGCCGCTCCGGCAATCCGTCAGCGCCATCGTTCAATCCACTTCTCCCCTGTTCCCGGATGAAATCCGCCTGTTCCTCCGGGACGTTCATGACAACATCATTGAAATCACCGAACTCACGGACACCCTGTACGCATATCTGATCGAATCATACAACATGTATCTGTCCATATTGAGTCAGAAAACGAATGAAACCATGAGGATTCTCACCGCAATCGCCACGATTTTCATCCCATTGACCTTCATCGTCGGCGTTTACGGCATGAATTTTAAATACATGCCAGAATACGCGATACCCTACGCCTACCCAGTCCTATGGATGGTTATGGTGTCCATCACCGTAGCCATGATCCTGTTCTTCAAAAGGAAAAAGTGGTTTTAATCAGTCACATATACTCCGACTTGTTCTGGAACAAATCGATCAAAGAGAAACAGGTCGGATAAAACGTCTTTTTTTTAATCGAAATCTACTGTATACTTCATATCCATGTGTGATCCTTTAAAGAAAAATTACCTTTATTCACTCATTTTATTGGTCATTCTGCTTTTTGCCCCCTTTCTTGGTAAAGGCCTGTTGACTGACGATTTCATTCACCTTTACCATGCCCGTCATACCGGGCAATTTCTGCTTTCTCCGGATCCCTTTCACCTGTACCGCCCCGTCGTTGTTTTCTCCTTTTATTTGAACGATCTTCTTGCCAATGGCAGTCCCTTTGTTTTTGGTTTGACCAATTTCCTGATCCACTGCGGCATCATGATCCTGTTCTATATTTTCTCCCATCAACTCTTGGAAAACAGAAGGAGTGCTTTTTATGCCACATTGTTCTTCCTGCTCAATCCCAAAGCTCACGCCATCGCAGTCAATTGGGCTTCCGGTCGTACTGAATTGCTTATGGCCTTTTTTTTCCTCCTCAGCG
Organism: uncultured Clostridia bacterium; assembly: GCA_964391685.1. Lineage (GTDB taxonomy): Bacteria > Acidobacteriota > Aminicenantia > UBA2199 > UBA2199 > CAYMND01. The sequence goes on from CAYMND010000072.1 coordinate 8,754, forward strand.
CAATCTTTTGGCTCAAGTACCTGAAGAGTCATCTTACATTTTGGCTCTTTTTTTCTGCACTTTTTTATCTTCTTTCATTAATGAGCAAGGAAACCGCCATACTCAGTCCCATCCTTTTTTATTTTTTTGCCAGAATGAAAGGCCGTACCTCAAAAATAATCCTGTCATATAGCCCTTTTGGGTTTAGTTTGATGGTGTACATCTTTTTGCGGTTTCAGTCAGGAGCATTAATGCCCTCCTCCACGGACCCCCATTACAATCTGATGGTTTCGCCCTTCACGATGTTCTCGAATATCTGGAATTATCTTTTAAGAACTCTATCCGCACCAATACTTCTTTTTTTTATCCTTTTGCTGCCCCTGCTCATCATGAGTAAAAAAAAGCGCACGATGATTTCACGAAAAGAATTTTTACCTTGGACGGATTTGTTTATTCTGTCCATCCTTTGGTTTGTCCTCTTCATCCTGCCTGTTTCACCGATCAAAATGAGAAGTGAACTATATCTTTATTTTACAGCGGGAGGAATCAGCCTCCTCGTGGGGCAAGGAGCCTCTTATTTCGGACATACCATGAAAAAATTTCTGCATATCGGTTTGGCCGTCTATCTCGTTCTAATCAGTGCCTACATGGTATCCCGTAACTTCAGAATGGCTCGAACCGCTACGTTCACCCATCAGGTATTTGCGCAGCTACCATCCGCAATA
>CAYMND010000073.1:0-9425 GCA_964391685.1 uncultured Clostridia bacterium
GGTCTATCTGGACGGCAACGATAGCGGCCAGTCGACTCCGTCCACCCTGGAAAAAGTCACAGTCGGTGAGCACAAGCTTCGACTGACGTTGAAAGGCTACGAAGACTTTGAGACAAGCCTGACCGTTGAGGAGAATGAAACCGTCAATGTCAACGCAGAGCTGATCATCCACATTGAAATGAAACTCCTGCCCGGCGGAACCTTCATCATGGGCTCCGATTCGGTCGAATCGTATCCCAACGAAAGACCTCGCCATAATGTAACACTCAAACCCTTCTACATCGGGAAGTACGAGGTGACCCAGGGCCAATGGCAGGCTGTCATGGGCGACAATCCGTCCTACTTTCAAAACGGTCCCGATTATCCCGTTGAAAGTGTCAGCTGGACGCAGGTTCAGGAATTCATTCAGAAACTGAACCGGATTACCGGGAAACGATTCCGCCTGCCTACGGAAGCAGAATGGGAATACGCCTGCCGGGGCAATACCGGCGGCGACAGGTACGGCGCTTTGGACAACATCGGTTGGTACGAAGCCAATTCCGGAGCCACTTCCCATCCTGTTGGTCAGAAAAAACCGAACGGATTCGGACTATACGACACCCTGGGTAACGTCTGGGAGTGGTGCCAGGACTGGTTTCAACCAGGGTACTATTCGGTTTCTCCAAAAAATGATCCCCAAGGTCCGTCCAGCGGCACATTTCATGTACTTCGAGGGGGTTCCTGGTTTTGTATCGCCCGGGATTGCCGGGCGCCGTTTCGAAGTTGGAACTATCCGAACTACTTCATCAACATCCTGGGATTCCGGCTGGCATCAGATTCCGAATAGCATCCTGTTGAATAGGCCGGTTCTCCTGTCCAATAATCCGCCCAGCAGCGAACAGAACTGACCGCATCCGTACATCCCTCCGACACGGGCGGTTTGGCTTTCAGCTGCAGAAAAGTACACTACAACTGGTTCTTGATTGGAAACAATCCTTGTAAAAAACAGGCGGCAGCATTCTTGCGTGCAATGATTCCGAGGAGAAAAAATGAAACAATTGATTCTGATAATCTTGCTTCTGTATCTGGCGATATGGAATCTCTTTTCACGGAAAGAAGAAAACAGGAATGAACCGGGTCGCAACCTGACGGCTGGAGTGTCCGTTACCGGACACTCCCTGCCCGAATTCGACAGGATGCATTGGCATGAATTATGAAAAGTTTTTTTATATCGGCATATATGGACGACAGATAAGACTGGCATATTTCTTGCGTTAACCTGGCAGGAGCCACACATATGGGTATGGACAAAGCGATTGAAAAGAAAACCTGGACTAGGAAACGAATCATCGGCATCACCGCCGCCACAGCAGCAGTTGCATTGATTTCCGTCATGCTTCTATCCATCCGAAGCGGTCAGCTGCGAACCAGGAGGGATCATCTGACCCTTTCGACGGTAGAGAACGGGTTCTTTCAGGAATACATTCCGGTCATGGGCTCGGTCATCCCCCGGGACACCCTGTTTCTGACCGCCACCGAGGGAGGGCGCATCGAAGAGATCTTTATGGAAGCCGGTACACAGGTCGAAAAGGGGGACAGGATTCTGCGTTTTTCCAACACCAACCTACTTCTGGACATCATGTACCGAGAAGCGGAATTTTACCGCCAGAGCAACAGCCTGCGGGATACCCGCCTGCTGTTCGAGCAGAACACCATCGCCATGCAGGAAGATCTGGCCGAAATCGATTATCAGCTGCACCTGGCCGAAGCCCAGTACAAGCGGCAGAAAAGCCTCTACAAAGAGGAGATCATCTCCCGAAAAGACTATGAGGACGCAGAAACCGACTACAACTATTACAAGACCCGTAAAGAACTGACTCTGGCCTCCATGGAAAAGGACACGGCCTTCCGAAAGGAACAGATCGCCCAGCTGGAAGCCTCCCTGAAGCGAATGGAAGAAAATCTGGCCATTGTCAAACAGAAACAGGAAGAACTGACCCTTCGAGCCCCCACCGCCGGGCTGCTCAGCTCTCTGGACGCCGAACTCGGAGAAACCAAACCCGCCGGAGCACCCATCGGACAGATCGATGTCCTGAGCGGATTCAAGGTCCGGGCCGAAATTGACGAACACTACGTGAACCGGGTGGAAACGGGAAAGGAGGGCGCTTACGATTACCAGGGACAACCCTTGCGGATGAAAGTCAGCAAAATATATCCCGAAGTCATCAGCGGACGGTTTCGGGTGGATTTCCAATTTCTGGGGCAGGCTCCGGCAGACATCCGCCGGGGACAGACCCTGCACCTGCGCCTGGAACTGGGCAGTCTGGAAAAAGCCCTGCTCCTTCCCCGCGGCGCCTTTTACCAGACCAGCGGAGGAAACTGGGTGTTCGCACTCGATCAGAAGAGCGGCAACGCGATGAAAAGACCCGTCAAACTGGGTCGTCAGAATCCCGATTTTTTCGAAGTTCTCGAAGGGCTGAAAGAAGGGGATCAAGTCATCACCTCGGATTACGGGGTGTTCGGCCAGGCCAGCGAATTGATACTTACCGATTCATGAAGGAGAACAACATGATAGAAACTCGAAACCTATCGAAGGTTTACACCACCGAGGAGGTGGAGACTACCGCCCTGAACCAGATCAACATCAAGATCAACCCAGGCGAGTTCGTCGCCGTCATGGGTCCGTCCGGATGCGGAAAATCGACCCTGATGAACATTCTCGGCCTCCTGGACAATCCGGATCAGGGGGAATACCTGTTCATGGGACAGGAAGTGGGCAAGCTCAACGAAAGGCAACGCACGAAAATGAGAAAAGGCCAGATCGGCTTCGTCTTCCAGAGTTTCAACCTCATCGACGAGTTGACGGTGTACGAAAACATCGAACTCCCGCTGATTTACCAGAAGTTCTCGGCTGCTGCCCGCAAGGAGAAAGTCATGGGTGTGATGGAACATCTCAAACTCATCCCGCGCAAAAACCACTTTCCCCAGCAGCTTTCCGGCGGCCAGCAGCAGCGTGTGGCCGTAGCCAGAGCCCTGGTGGTCAACCCGAAGCTGATCCTGGCCGACGAGCCCACCGGAAACCTGGACTCCAGAAACGGGGATGAAGTCATGAGCCTGCTCCAGCAGCTTCACTCCGCCGGCACCACCATCGTCATGGTCACCCACTCCCCCGCCTACGCCGACTGCGCCCAGCGCATCATCCATCTCTTCGACGGCCAGGTGGTCACCGAGAATTTCAGCCAGACCTTCCACACCTGAAAGGAGCGGTAAATGATCCGGTTGCATGAAATTGAAAAATGGGTTCTAAGCGGCGGAGTCAAGACCTTCATCCTGCGCCGCATCAGTCTAGACATCGAAGAAGGGGAGTTCCTGACGGTCATGGGCCCGTCCGGTGCCGGGAAATCGACGCTGCTGAACATTCTGGGAATGCTCGACACCCCCTCTTCCGGAGAGTACTTCTTCATGGAGACGGCCACCCACAAGCTCAAGGAAAAGGATCTGACCGAAATTCACCGCCACCATATCGGCTTCGTTTTCCAGCAGTACCACCTGATCGACGAGATGACGGTATACGAAAACATCGAGATGCCCCTCCTCTACCGCAAGGTGAAAGGGGCCGAGCGCCAGGGAAGAGTGGCCGAAGTCCTGGACCGCTTCAACATCGTGGCCAAGAAAGATTTGTTCCCGAACCAGCTGTCCGGCGGCCAGCAGCAGCTGGTGGCCATCGCCCGGGCCATCATCGGGCAACCCCGGCTGATCCTGGCCGACGAACCCACCGGAAATCTCAACTCCACCCAGGGCAAGGAGATCATGGAACTCCTGCAAGGTCTGAACCGCCAGGGGACCACCATCGTCCAGGTGACCCACAACGAAGAACAAGCCAAGTACGGCAACCGAGTTGTCCGCCTCAAGGACGGCTGGATGGAGTGAAACCGGAGACCGGGATGACGGGTAATTACATCAAAAACACCTGGCGCAGCATCGTTCGGCAAAAAACCGGGATCGGCATGACTCCGGAGGAGGAAACATGCTAAAAAACCAGATAAAATCGGCATGGAGACAGATCTACCGCAACAAGGATCATTCCATCATCAACATCTTCGGCCTGGCACTGGCACTGGCCAGCGTGTTCCTGATTCAATCGTGGGTTCAGAACGAACTCAGTTACGACCGGTTTCACAAAAACGGGGACCGGATCTTCCGAGTCGTCAACGACTGGTCCAAGTACGACTGGCAGGGAATGGCGACCACACCGTTTCCTCTGGGCCCGGTATTGAAGGAACAAGTACCGGAGGTATGGAACAGCGCCCGTATCGGCACCGAAAATTCACGCCTGTTTCGCTGCATGGACGCCGCATTCTACGAAAACCGGGGTATTACGGCCGATCCGTCGTTTTTCGAACTTTTTTCATTCCCGTTCCTCCGCGGGAATCCGCGGACCGCTCTCAACCGACCGGACGGACTGATCATCACCGAATCCATGGCAAGGAAATATTTCGGGACGGACGATCCGATGGGCGAAGAAATACTGATCGACGGTCAACCGGCGACCGTTCTCGGTGTCGTCCGCAACATACCGGCCAGATCCTCCCTGCAGTTCGATTACGTCCGCCCCATACCTCCCAGCAAAAACAACCACTGGGGGGCGTTCAATTTTACCACCTTTCTTCAACTCTCCGAGAATGCCGACCCCGATTCCATCGGAGCCAAAATCACGGCCATCAGCCGTAGCCAACAGTGTCCTCAAATCGTGAACGGCGCCACGCAACGCCTTCAGGCGCTGAGTGGAATACACCTCGACGGAAACACGGCCGGAGGAAGCACAACGAACACCGGTGACTCCAAATATGTTCTGCTTTTTTCCGTCGTCGCCGTTTTCGTTCTCGTCATCTCCTGCATCAATTTCATCAACATCTCCCTCGCCGGGGCCGAACTCCGTTCCAAGGAATTCGGACTCCACAAAGTCGTCGGAGCCGGTCGAAAAGAACTCATGCAGAGATTCCTCATCGAATCACTGCTCAAGGTGCTCACCGCCTCCGCCCTGGCCATCGCCCTGGTTTTCATCCTCAACCCGCTGTTGACCTCCCTTGCGGACCAGGTATTTTCGGCATTTTCACTCGAATTGAATCACCTGACCGGTTTTGCCGCCATCGTATTCTTTGTCGTCCTGTTGACCGGTACCTATCCGGCACTGATCCTGTCGTCCTGCAGACCGGTCGAAGCGTTGAACGCCTCCGGCCATCCCACCGGTAAACGGAACATTCTCCGGCAGAGCCTGGTCGTTTTCCAGTTTTCCCTGTCCATCATTCTCATCATCTCGTCTCTGGTCGTCTACAGGCAATTCAGAACCATGCGCACAGCCAAGCTCGGATACACGACCGACAACGTCATACTCCTTCCAGCCAGAAGTGACGCCGGGAAAAGCTACGAAATCCTGAAGAACCAATTACAATCGAATCCGGCCATCCTCGGTGTCACGGCTCAAGGCTACGAGTTCGCCAAGATGAGTTACCATTCCAAGGGAAACTGGGATTGGGAGGGCCGTAAACCCGATCATCAGATCGACATGGTCGTCCGGGGCGTGGAGTTCGAATTCTTCGAAACCCTGAACATCCCCTTGAAATACGGCCGCTTCTTTTCAAAAGAAATCGAACGTGACACCGACGAAGCGGTGATTTTGAACGAGGAGGCCGTATCGGCCATGGGAATCACGGATCCAGTCGGCAAATGGTTCTCCTATTCCGCCGATAAACGCCGCCGGATTGTCGGAGTGATTCGCAGTCCACATTTTTTGTCCTTCCATCATCAATTGGAACCGGAAGTTTTCTTCATCGATAAAATTGCGGAATCCTCGGGCAGCAGCCTGATCATGGTCCGAATTCGAAGCGATCGTATCGATGAAACCCTGAGCTTCATACGCGAAACATGGAAGCAAAACGTTCCGGGTGCTCCATTCGAATTCCATTTCCTCGACGACACCTACGCCTCGCTGTACCGCATGGAGGAACGGATGTCCAAGGTATTCAGCCTCTTCGCGACCCTGGCCGTTTTCATCGCCTCCCTGGGGCTTCTCGGCTTGACCTTGTTCCTGGCCGGACGGCGTCAAAAGGAGATCGGTATCCGGAAAACCGTCGGTGCCACAAGCTCCGGCATCATCCTTCTGTTTCTGAAACAGACGACACGGTGGGTACTGCTGGCCAGCGTCATTGCCTGGCCGGCGGCCTACTGGACCATGAGCCGTATCCTTCAGGCCTACGTATTCCGAATTCCTCTCTCCTGGCCGGTTTTTTTCTTTTCCTCTCTGGGTGCGTTTCTGCTGGCATCACTGATCGTCGTGAGTCAGACCATGCGTTTCGCTTCCATCGCACCCGGAGAGGCGTTGAGGACCGAATGAGTTCGGTAGAAAGACTCAGATGTGAATGATTCGGAGGTAAGATGTTAATACGATTCATAAAAAGTTTGTATCAACGTGTCAAGCGCCAAAAAGCGTATTCAATGATTATCGTTCTCGGGCTGTCCCTGGCCTTCAGCGCCGTGGCAATCATCGGCCATTACATCCGGTACGAACTCAGCTATGAAAGCGGATTCACCAATCATGAGCGCATTTTCCGGGTCACCCGCCAGTTTTTCGGAGCCACAGCCGCCGAAACCGCCAGAACCTGTCCGCCTCTCGGGGACACTGCCCTGGGCATCATGCCGGGACTGGAATCCTACACCAGAATGCTGCCCGTTGACCGCCTGCTCTGGAGCCTGAACCGAAAAGACAACCGTTCGATAAACTTCTTCATGAAAAACTGCGTCTGCGTCGACCCCTCTTTCTGCAATATATTCGGCCTGAACTTTTCCGCAGGAGACGCCAAAAACGCATTGCGAAAACCGGACGAGATCATACTGACCGAATCCATGGCCCGCACCCATTTCGGAGACGAGAACCCAATCGGTCAGACACTGATCCTGGCCCAGGAGAAGGTCCCTTTCACCGTCTGCGGCGTGGTCCGGGATCTGCCCGGCAACACCCACATCTCATTCGACTGCCTGATCTCCATGGAAGCCTTCTTTCGCATGATGGAAAACCAGGGAAACGGAGACATGCGGACCATGACCGGCTGGGACGGCCCCATTCTCTATGTGATGAAAAAGCCCCGTGCCGACACCTCGGCTCTGATCTCCCTCTTGCCGGAACTGACCTGGCAGATTTTTTCAAATGCCGGTTTCAACCGGGATACCCTGTTGAGCAAGACTCGGTACAATCTCCAGCCCATCACCGACATCCACCTCCGATCGAAACTGATTCAGGAAACCAGTGTCAACAGCGACATGACCATCATCTACATTTTCTCGGCCATCGCCATTCTGATTCTGATCATCGCCGCCGTCAACACCATCAATCTCTTCTCCGCCCTGTCCCTCCGCCGAAACCGGGAGATTGCCGTCCGAAAGCTGCTGGGCTCCTCTTCCTGGCGGATCATTCTGCATTCCATCGTGGAATCCTATATGTATATTCTTTGCTCACTCATTCCGGCCATACTGACGATGCTCCTGTTCTCTCCGTTCTATCAGCGCCTGACCGGACACAGTCTGCAAAGCAGCAACCTGCTCACCCCCTCCTTCTGGTTGCCGCTTCTGGGGATCATCGCTTCCTTCGGCATTGCCGTCGGATTCTATCCCGCCCTGGTTCTCAACCGCTTCGATCCCCTGGAAGCCATTAAAGGAATGAAAACCCCCGGCAGCAAGGGGGCCAGGATACGAAAAGGGTTGGTGGTTCTTCAATTTACGCTGGCCACAGCCATGATCTTTTCCACCCTGGTTGTCGTAAGGCAACTGCGATTCTTCTCCAGCTTCGATCTTGGATTCGATCCGGAAGACACCCTGGCGCTTCCCTTCGAAGGAGACCTGAAACGAGAATTTCTGGCGGATCCCGAAACCGCCAAGGTGGCATTTCTGCAAAATGCAGTCATTCGTTCGGCGGCGCTGAGCAACGAACTGCCCGGAGACGGAATCAGTTACAGTTTGGAACCCTTGTATCTGCAGTCCGAACCGAACAACACCAAACGCCCTTCTCTACGCTGGATGCGGGTGGACGAGGATTTTCTCAAAACGCTGAACATACCGGTGACAGCAGGGCGGGGATTCAGCCGGACCACCCGGTACGATTCCGCGATCATTTTAAACCGGACTGCAGCCGCCACCCTGCCCGAAAAGGATCTCATCGGGAAAACCTGCCGTTCCCCTTCCGGATCCGCTGAAATCGTCGGCATTGTCGAGGATTTTTATTTCGCTTCCCTGCACAACGTCGTCGAACCGCTGGTCATCTCCTACAATCCGAAAAGAGCGCAGTACCTCCTGCTCAGAACGGAACCGGGTCAGATGTCGAGAGCGGTTGAGCTGGCCCGAAAGGTCATCAGGGAGATGGCACCACACCATCCGTTCTCTTTCCAGATACTGACAGACCATCTCAACCGGCTCTACATGGCCGAGAAACGGACCGGCAGCCTGTTCAGCCTGTTCGCCTCGCTGGGAATATTCATCGCTTGTCTCGGTCTGCTGGGGCTGGCCCTCTATTCGGGAGAGGTTCGGAGGAAAGAGGTCGGCATCCGCAAAGTTCTGGGCATCAGTCGCAACGGTGCCGCCTGGCTGCTCTTCAGGGAGAATCTGTTCGCCGTGTTCATCGCCACGCTCATCGCATTCGCCGCCGGCAGCTGGTTGATGAACCGATGGCTCAGCCGTTTCACGGTTCATACCCGGATTGGTGCGGACATCTTCCTGATTACGCTGGCCCTCAGCCTGTTGGCTTCAACATCGGCCGTCATCTGGCAGATCAGCCGCAGCGCCCGGACCAATCCGGCGGAGAGTCTGAAATGCGAATGAAACCGGTCAGAATGTCAGGATGAAGGAGGCTCCGACCCCGGTCGAGGGTGCCAGGTCGATGTGCCCCTGGTGCAGACGCATGATCTGCCGGGAGAAGCTGAGCCCGATGCCCGAACCACTCTCCTTGGTGGAAAAGAAGGGAATGAAAATCTTGTCCCGGGCGGTTTCGGAAACGCCACAGCCGTTGTCACTGACCGAAATTGCAGTCCGGCCGTTTTCGTCCAGGTAGGACTTCAGGATGATCCGCGGATGAGGCTGATCCTGAACCGCATCGATGGCGTTGATGGATAAATTCAGCAGTACCTGTTCGATCAGGGCCGCATCGGCGGTAATGCTCAGAGACTTCGGGCTGACAAAATCGACCAGTTCGATCCCGTGTTTTTTCAGTCGATTTTCCAGCAGATCCTTCACCTTGGCGAACAGATCCCGAACCGCCACCAGAGTGAAATTCGGCTTCGGAATCAGGGTCAGGTTGCGGTAGGCTTTGACGAATTCCATCAACCCGACGCTGCGGTTCTGGATGGTCTTCAGGGCTTCGTAGACATCATTCAGATCTCCCTCGCCCCCCAGATCCATTC
>CAYMND010000074.1:0-9411 GCA_964391685.1 uncultured Clostridia bacterium
GGGATGGAACCGCTGAGTTATGGCCGGCTTTACAGGGGCAGGCCCTTTTGCTATATTGTTTTCGCCGTCCCGGCACGCCAACGGGAAAGGAGGAACCATGAGCCGATTCTGTACACTTGTCGTTGTAATCCTGGGATTGATTCTGGGTTCGGGACTTGCGGCCAATGAGAAGTTGACCCTGGCCTCCACCACCTCGACCCTGGATTCCGGTTTGTTCGACGCCCTGATCCCGCCCTTCGAGAAACTGCACGACTGCAGCGTCAAGGTCATCGCCGTGGGCACCGGCCAGGCCATGCGCCTGGGAAGGGACGGCAACGCCGATGTGCTGCTGGTCCACGATCGGGCGTCCGAGGAACAGTTCGTGGCCGACGGTTTCGGGTTGGAACGCCTTCCGGTGATGCATAACGATTTCCTGATCGTTGGTCCGAAGAACAATCCCGCCGAAATCGGCGTCGGAGAAGAGACGTTGGTGTCGGTCCTGAAAAAGATCGCTTTGGGAAATCATCCTTTCGTGTCCCGTGGAGACGATTCCGGCACCCACAAGATGGAACTCCGCCTATGGAAGCTCATCGGCGGAAAACCGACGGGTTCCAGTTACATGGAGAGCGGAAGCGGTATGGAGGTTACGCTGCGGATTGCCAATGAAAAAGGTGCCTACTGTCTCATCGATCGGGGTACCTGGCTGGCCCACCGCCGGGAGAGCGAAGGTCTCGCGGAAATCTTCAGCGGAGCGGAGGACCTGCTCAATCCCTACGCGGTTATCGTGGTCTCGCCGGAAAAATTCAAATGGGTGAAACACGAACTGGCCCAAAAATTCGCCGACTTCATCCGCGGACCGGAAGGCCAGAAGATCATTCGTGAATTCGGCCTCGACAAATTCGGATCCCCCCTCTTTTTCCCTGACGTGATCAAATAACGAGGAAATGGGATACTTCTGGGACGGCATCCGTGAGGCCATTCAGCTGCTGATGCCTCCTTCCGGAGAGTTGCTGCAGATCGTCGGTCTTTCACTCCTGGTCTCGGCCTCCGCGACGTTGCTGGCAGGACTCCTGGCCGCCCCGTTCGGCGCCTGGCTGGCCCTTCATGAATTTCGTTTCAAACGCCAGATCATCACCCTGATGAACACGGCCATGGCCATCCCGGCGGTGTTGATCGGGCTCCTGGTCTACATGACCCTCAGTCGTCGGGGCATTCTGGGGTACCTCGGTCTGCTCTTCACTCCCGGAGCGATGATTGCGGCTCAGGCTTTACTGGCTTTTCCGATTGTCGCCGTCCTCACCCTGGCGGCCCTCAAGAACGCAGCCCGAGATTACAAGGATTTGGCCCTTTCTCTGGGGGCTTCGCGGGTTCAACTGGCCTTTCTGGTCATCCGACAGGGACGGTTCGCTTTTTTGACAGCATTGATCTCGGCCTTTTCCCGGGTCATCGGCGAAACCGGAATGACCTTGATGGTGGGCGGCAACATCAAGGGACAGACTCGGGTGATGACCACGGCCATCTCACTGGAGACCTTGAAGGGCAATTTCGAGATCGGCATCGCTCTGGGACTGGTGCTGCTGCTGGTGGCTCTTTTGGTCAACCTGGCCTTGCAGTACGTCCAGGGGAAGTGAAGATGCATCTGGCCGCGGAAGCTTTGTGCAAGTCATATGGGGGCCGCTCTGTGCTCAGCGATGTGAGCCTGGATTTCAAACCCGGCAGCGTCAACATTCTGCTGGGCCCGAACGGAGCCGGCAAGACCACGCTTCTTCGTCTGCTCGATCTGTTGGAGGAGCCGGATCGGGGGCAGGTGCTGATCGACGGCCGCCCCATGTCCCGATCGTCCTTTCCGAAGCAGAAGCAGGCCCGGAGGAGAATGGGTTTTGTTTTCCAGCTGCCGATGCTGGTGGACGGCAGCCTGCGCTATAACCTGGAAACCGCAATGAGGTTGCAGGATCGAAGGGTTGATTCGACCAAGTTGGAAGCCGTACTGGAACAGGTGGGTCTGGAGGACCGGATGGATGGCAACGCCGTGAAACTCTCCGGGGGAGAGAAGCAGCGGCTGCAGCTGGCCCGGGTCATGCTGCTGGAACCGGAGGTTTACCTGCTGGATGAACCGACCTCCAGCCTGGATCCCCTGAGCGCCCGGGATGTGGAACAGGTGATAGCGACCATCGCCCGCAGCGGGAAAACCGTTGTGCTCTCTACCCACAATCTGCTGACCGCTCGAGCGGTGGGGGATTATTTTTTCTTTTTCAGCGGCGGCAGGCTGCTGCAGAAAGGAGATGGGAACACACTTTTTTCCCGGCCGGTGTCTATTGACATTGCCGAGTATTCCGGTGGAGGCAATATCCTGGACGGCCGGTTGACTCATCATGGGGGCGGTTGTCTTTTCCGATCCCGGAATCTGTCTCTGGAGGTGGTCACGTCACTTCCCGACGGCCCGGCGGCGGCCCTGATCCGCCCCGAAGATCTGCTTTTATCCCCCGGACCTTTGCAGTCCTCGGCCCGCAATTCACTGCCGGCGACAGTGGTTTCATCACAGGATCTGGGCATCGTGCAGGCGGTAACGGTTGATGCTTTCGGGATCTTTTTGACCGTATTCATCACCCGCGAATCACTTGTATCCATGGGGTTGAAGGAAGGAGCCCCAGTCTGGCTGACCTGCAAGGCCACATCGATTCACATCATGAGTACAGAAGCCAGAGCGTAGATTCTATTCTTTTCTGTGATTGGAAAAGGTTTTCATGAACTGAACCCGTTCGTAGAGTGAAGGATCTTCCATCTTGCGGTGACTGAGCTTACCGCGAAATTCCGGAATGGAGTGGTAACGGTGGTGTTTCATCCATTCCCGGAGATCGTTGTTCATATTGGTGATGACGGAAGGCCCCCTCTCGTACAGGGCCGAAACGATGGAAACCGCATGGGCTCCGGCGAGGAGGTTTTTGATTACGGTCTGCCCGTCATGGATGCCGGTGCTGGCGCAGAGGTCGCACTTGACCCCCTGGCTGAGCAAAGCGATCCAGCGTAGGGTCATTGCGTTTTCTGCGGGGTTGCTGAAGAGGTGGGCGGTGGTCAGTGTTTCCTTTTCGATATCGATGTCGGGGTTGACGAAGCGGTTGAACAGAACCAGTCCTCGGATGCCGCGGGTTGAAAACTGGTAGAGTGTATGGGCCAGGCTGGTGAAATAGCTGCTGACCTTCAGGGAGATGGGAATTTGAACCGTGTGGATGATTTTGTCGATGATGTCGAAGTAGACGGCTTCGATGGCCGAACCGTCCATGCGGAAGTCGCCGGGAAGGAGGAACATGTTGAGTTCCAGGGCTTGGGCTCCGGCTTTTTCGATTTCGACGGCGTAGTCGGTCCACTCGGAAGCGCTTTTGCAGTTGATGCTGGCGATGATGGGGATCCGGATGCTGTCGCGGCACTGCCGGATGAGATCCAGATAGCGGGACAGGTTCTCCTGGCGGGTATACGCACGCAGGTAGTCCATCTCTTCCGCGTGAGCCGAGACCGGTGCTGAAAGGGCGTCGGCTTCGGCGAGAATCTGCTCTTCGAAGATGGATTTCAGAACGACGGCCCCGGCTCCGGCTTCAGCCAGCCTGCTGATCTGTTCGAAGCTGGCGGTGAGACCGGAACTGGCAGCGATGATCGGTGACGTCATGGGCAGCCCCATGTAGTTGCAGGAAAGGTCCATGATAGATACCTCCTATCGGCGGAAGCCGGGCGATGGGGATATTAACACAGCTGGAAATTTGGTGTCAATTGATTTGATCAATGCGAAGCCGGCTGTACTTTTTCGGTGCAAAAGAGGTATATTTTTTTTACTGAATTTTTCTTATTGGGCTTCGATGAGGAGATGAAAATGAAGGTTCTGATACTTGGAGCGGGCATGGTCGGTCGGGCCATCGCCCTGGATCTGCACCGCCGGTTTCAGGTGAAAGTGGCTGATATCAAAGAAGAAAATCTTTCCAGGCTGAGTCAGGGACACGGCATTGCCGTTGTGCAGGCCGATCTGCGCGATCCGGTACGACTGCGCGCCCTGGTGGAAGACTGCGATCTGGTGGTGGGCGCCGTCCCGGGGTTCATGGGGTTTGAGACACTGAAGACGGTGATCGAATGCGGTCGCAATGTGGTGGACATTTCTTTTTTCCCGGAAGATCCGCTTCCGCTGGATGAATTGGCCAGAAAAAACGGTGTCGTCGCCGTTTGCGACATGGGGGTGGCGCCTGGGATGTGCAACGTCATTCTGGGGTATCACCATCGGCGGATGAAGGTCGATTCGTATCTTTGTCTGGTGGGCGGATTGCCCAGGGAAAGAAATTGGCCCTGGGAGTACAAGGCGCCTTTTTCTCCCTGCGATGTCATCGAGGAATACGTCCGACCCGCCCGATACCGGGAGAATGGAGCTCTGGTCGTCCGTCCGGCCCTCTCCGATCCCGAGCTGCTGGATTTCGACGGTGTGGGTACATTGGAAGCCTGGAACAGCGACGGTCTGCGTTCCCTGCTTACGACCATGGAAGACGTACCGGACATGAAAGAGAAGACCCTGCGATATCCGGGGCATATCGAAAAGGTCCGTATTCTGCGGGAATCGGGATTTTTCTCCGATTTGCCTCTGGATTTCGGAAATTTCAAACTTTCTCCGCTGCAGATGACGGAGAAGATCCTTTTCCGGGAGGACAACTGGAAACTGGGAGAGGAACAGAGGGAATTCACTGTCATGAAGGTTGTCGTCCGCGGAGTGGAAAACGATGAAACCAAACGCTACGTTTATGACCTCTTAGATGTGTACGATTCCGTGACCCGGACGTCGTCCATGGCCCGGACCACCGGATATGCCTGCACGGCTGCGGTAAGTCTGCTTGCAGACGGCCGGTTTCGGCGAGTCGGACTCAGCCCGTCCGAGTACCTGGGCGAGGATGAGTCCTGTTTCCGGGCCATGCTGGATTACCAGAGAGAGCGCAAGGTTTTGTATCGCTGTCATGCCGGCTGAACGCTTGTGGACCGGCATCATGAGTGGTACAATTTACTGGGTATATATGTTAATAAAATATTGAAAAGCCAAAGAAGAGGAACAAGATGAAGCGATTTGGTCTCACCCTTTGCCTGCTGGCGATGTTGTTGCCCTTGTCGGTATCCGCCCAATCGGAAAGGGAGCTGCTCAAGCGGCTTCCGCCAAAATACCGCGACTGGCTGGAACGGGACGTAGTCTACATTATTTCGGCCACCGAACGGGAGGTCTTTCTCAAACTGGAAACGGACCGCGAACGGGAAACGTTTATCAGCGCTTTCTGGAAACAGCGGGATCCGAATCCCAATTTTCCGGAAAATGTGTATAAGAAGGAACATTACCGTCGTCTTGAGTACGTCAACAAGTGGTTCGGGCGGGACTCTCCGTCGCCGGGCTGGCGGACGGACATGGGACGGATCTATATCACGCTGGGAGAGCCCAAGAGCATAGAAAAGTTCATCAACGAGACGGAAATCTGTCCGGTGGAAATCTGGTTTTATCAGGGGATGAGCGCCTACGGTCTTCCCGACTCCTTCAATGTGGTCTTCTTTCAGCAGGACGGGGTGGGAGAATTCATTCTGTATACTCCGGTTCGGTACGGTCCTGTGTCCCTTCTCCGCAATTATGAGGGCGACCAGGCCCTGCCTGAAGACGCCTACGAACAACTGGTGGACATTCAACCCAAGGTGGCCGAGGTCTCCATGACGCTGATTTCCGGCGAACCCATCACCAATACACCTTCCCTGGCGTCCGAAGTCATGATTCGCGAAAAGCTTCCCCAGGCGCCGACGAAGAAGGTGAACAATCTGTACGCCACCAAGTTTCTGAAGTACCGCGGCCTGGTGGAAATCGAATATGCGGACAATTACGTGGACAACAGCAGTCAGTTCAACGTGATCCAGGATCGATCGGGACAATTTTTCGTTCACTACCTGGTCGAACCCAAACGATTGTCCTTCGATCAGCTCGAGGGGCAGTACTTCACCAACCTGGATGTCTCGGGGAATATTTCTGACAGGAAGGGAAAGGTGATTACCCAGATCAAGCGGAAACTGCCCCTGAAACTTTCCGCCGACATGATGAACAAAGTGAAGGACAAGCTGTTCAGCCTGCAGGACGTGATTCCGGTTATTTCGGGGACGTATCACCTGTCGCTGATTATCAAGAATTCTGCGGGCATGGAGTTCACCTCGGTTGAAAAGGACTTCACCATCCAGGCACCGAAACAGCCTTCCATCTCCGAGATCATTCTGGGCAACCGCAAGTCCGATATGGACAATCCATCCTTGACCAAGCCGTACAGCTTCAGCGGCGTTCAGATTCTACCCTCGCCGAGGAACGATTTCACGTCCAGCGATAATCTGCACATATTCTTCCAGGCCTACGCCCCCCGGGAGACACTGGAAAACGGTTTCGTGGAGTTCACCCTGATCGCCCGGGACGCCCAGGTTTGGACACAGACCAAGGCCCTCAGGGAGTACAGCGCCCTGCCCGATATTCTGGAGACCGTACCCTTGAAGGGCTTTTCTTTCGCCTACTATACGCTGAACGTCCGCCTGCTCGACAGTGGGAAGAAAGAGCTTGCCGCCGGAAAGGCGCAGTTCTACATCACGCCTCAGCAGTATCTGCCCCGCCCCTGGGTGGTCTCTCAGCCCATGGGCAGTTATACGCAGGTTCTTCACGAATTGGCCAGGCAGAATGTCGAGGCCGACAGAAAGGATGAAGCCCGCAGAATGTTTGAAAAGGCGGTGGATAAGGATCCTGAAAACGCACCGCTGGTCATGGACTATTGTCGGCTGCTCCTGAAGCTGGGTGAGCACGAGAAAATCAAGGAGCTGGCCCTTCCGCTGTTGCAGCAGAAGAAGCGATACGAGTTCTCCCTGATTATGGGGGAACTCAGTCAGAAAACAGAAGTATTCGATGAAGCCATCTCCTATTACGCCGATTTTCTCACCCGCTTCGGCGCCCAGCCGGAGGTGTTCAACCGCATCGCCGAATGCTACATGGGACTGAATGCACCGGAAGAAGCCCTCAAGGCCTGGAAGAAGTCGCTGGAAATCGAACCCCGTCAGACCGAAGTGAAAAAGAAAGTGGCTGAATTGGAAAAGAATGGACTAAAGGAAGAGAAAAAATAAAAAGTATGGGAGGCAGAAATGCAACGTAGTTTTGTAAGAATTATCCTGATTCTGATGATGGTGGCGGCATTGTCCATGTCTGTGATGGCCCAGGCCGGCATCGGCAAAGGACGTTTCGGCGGCCAGGTTATGGACGAGAATGAGAACCCCATCGCCGGCGCCAAAGTCAAGATAGAGTATCTGAAAAACACCCGCGTCAGCGAGACGGTGACCGACGAAAGCGGCCGCTGGTCCTTTTCCAACCTGGCTTCAGGTGACATGAGAATCACCATTGACGCCGAAGGGTACCTCACCGAAACCCACCTGGTGACGGTTTCCCAGGTCAATGTCAACAAGAGCCACAAGGCCCGGATGGTGGTGGACCCTTCGATCAAGGCCCGTGAAGAAGCCGAGAAGGCCTACCAGGAATCCGTAAAGGCCCTGGAAACCGGCAACCAGCTCTTTCAGGATCGCAAATACGAAGAAGCGCTGACGTTCTTTCAGGATTTTTCCCAAAAAAATCCCGAAATCATCACCATCCATTTCAACATCGGAGATGTTTTCCGGGAGATGAAGAAGTACGAAGAGGCCAGGGCCGAGTACCAGAAGGTGATGGATTATGCCAAGGAAAAGGCCGACACGACGCTGCAGGCCAAGGTGGTTTCCTCGCTGGGTATGGTGGAGCTGCGGCAGAACAAGATGAAAGAGGCCCAGGCCCTGTTCGAGCAGTCCATCGCTCTGAATCCGGAAGACGAGATCCTGGCCTACAACGTGGCCGAGATCTATTTCGGTTCCAACGATGCCGACAAGGCCATCGAATACTATCAGAAGGCCATCCAGATCAAACCGGACTGGAGCGAACCGTACCTGAAGATCGGCTACGCCTACCTCAACAAGGGAGATATCCCCCAGGCCATCAAGAGTATCGAGGAATACCTGAAGCGTGTTCCCGAGGATTCCGAGCAGGCGGCCATCGCCAGAGACCTGATCAGCTCATTGAAGTAAACAACTGTTCTGATATCTGAGAGAAATGTCGGGGCGGGCGCAAACGTTCGCCCCTTACCTTTTCTAAAGGGGGAAAAGCTGAACCGTCGAGCCGTGCGGTACATCTTATATCAAAAAACAGAAGAGGTGTTGATCTTCTTTCCGGATTTCGCCGAAAAGAATCCCTAGCCCTACCATCCAGTTCAACATGTCAACCGGGAGATGAAGAAGTACGAAGTGGACAGAAACCTGATCAGCTCACTGAAGTTGCAAAACCATCAGCAAAAAAAAACCCGCCCCCGAAGGGGCGGGCTTTAAATATTCTGAGTTCTGTTGACAGAATCAGAAGCTGAACTTGAATCCGACGCGAACGCGGAAGGGGTTGCCGCGCAGACCGTCGCCGTAAAACCAGCGGTCTTTCATGAAGCGGGGATCCAGGACGACGTCCTTTTCGGAAATGTCCCAGTTGGTGCTCAGCAACTCTTCCTCGGTGACCTCGGCGGCGCCCTGGTTGTAGTACTGGTGTACGGCCATGGCGGTCCGGGTGTTGAGGGCGTTGTCGACGTTGACGTTGAGCTGCAGGGTGTTCTTACCCAGCTTGATGTCGTAGGAGAAGTTGAGGTCCAGCAGGGCCAGGAATGAGGTGCGACCGGCATCGCCGCGGCCGAAAGGCATGTAGCCCTCGGTGCCGATGTCCCAGAAAGTGGAGATGGGTACGCCGGTCATGCCGTTGAAAACGGCGCCCACGGTCAGGCCGAAGGGGAACATGTAGGAGCCGTAGGCCTTGAAGACGTGGGTGCGGTCGACGTTGAGCGGACCGTCGATTTCATTGAGATCCTTGTCGAAGCACATATACCACTGGTCGAAGTAGCGCTGCACGTTCGGATCGGTACGGCCGTCCTCGTCACCGGAGGAGAGACCGGAGTAGTTACCGGTCTGACGGCTCCAGGTGTAGGCGAAGCCGCCCATCCAGTTGTTGGAGAACCGTTTCTCCACGGAGAGGTTGAGACCCCAGTAGTCACGCTTGGCCTTGGGGATGTAGGGGGTGCCGGGCAGCAGGAGGCCTTCGGCAATGGCGGCATCCCAGGCGGTGTTGATGAAGTCGCTGCCGGGGTTGCTGGTGTAGTACTGTTCGCCGTCGGGGGTCAGCACGCCGATGTCCTCGATGGTCCAGATGAGGTGCTTGTTCACCAGGCGGGCCTTGAAGGCGATGTCGCTGGTGATGCGCTGTTCGAAGCCCAGGGAGATTTCCTGCTGGCTCATGGCATGCATACCGGTATCGGTGGTGTCGAAGGAGGGCAGACGGAAATCGTACACATAGTA
>CAYMND010000075.1:0-9405 GCA_964391685.1 uncultured Clostridia bacterium
TATGACAAAAAGGGGACTCTGCTGCGGGAAAATCGGGGGAAAAGCCTGGCTTTGAAACCGGCCCTGCTCGACCGGATCGACAACCGGGATCGTTTTCTCGGTTGGTCACAGCGCAACGACACGGGGATCACCTTCAACACCGTCGTCGTCTTCGACCAGGACCTGAACGCCGTCAAGGAATTGTACCGGGAAAAGGACCCGTTTCAGGGTCCCGGCAAAGGATACAACATCCTTCCCAAAGCCTTCAACTACGCCTCCCACCAGGGACGGATCCTCCTGCCGGGACCCGACGAAGCCACAGTGGACATTCTCGACCTGCAGTTCAACCCCGTCGGCCGCATCCGGGTGGAACAGAAACCCGACCCGGTGGGTGACCAATTCAAACAGCAGATGATCCATTTCCTCAAAACCAGCCCGGAGACCAAAGACGCCTATGCCATGCTCGAACCCATCGAGTTCCCGCCCTTTTTCCCAGTGATCAGTGATTTTTTCGCCGACGACGGATTGGTCTACATTATGACCTGGAAAAGGGAAAAGGGGCAGAATGAATTCTTCATCCACGATCTGGCCGGGAAATTCATCAGACGGACCATGATTCCCATCCGCTACGAAACCGACCTTCAACCCTATCCGGCCCGGATCCGGAACAGCGTCCTGTACCAGCTGGTGGAAAACGAGGCCAGTCAGGAATGGGAGCTGACGGTCACCGATTTGAGGAATTAGCCCTCGCATCACCCGCTCTTCTGAACCTTTTTAATCAGCTCGAACCTGGAGTTGATATCCAGCTTCTGATAAATTCTGTACAGATGATTCTTCACGGTACTGGGTGACAGCATCAGCTCATTGCTGATTTCCTTGTTGCTGTATCCTTTTGTGATCAGGCGAACGATATCGATCTCCCTTGAAGAGAGCGGAAAAGAGTCATGCAGCTGCCGCAAATTGTCTTCACGTGACATTGATTCAAGATAATGGTTGAGATTGGGAACCAGATACCGGTACACAAAAATGAAAGTCAGAAACACGGTCAACAGCAGATAACCGATATCGCCGAAAAGGCCGAACAACTCTCTTTCCTGGCCATCCGAGGCCAGAACATCCCTCATCAGAGTCATGAAAAATCTGCATGACTCTCGAAAGAGGAAAAACAGCGCAAAAGTTCGAGGCACCTCGGGGGGGACCGTAAAACCTCCGGCTTTTGATTTGGCAAACAAATCCAACAATAGAATGACAATCGGAAAACTGGAATACGGGACAACAAAAGAACGGTTGATGAAAAGTATCTTGACGAGCCAAGGGTTACCGGGCAACAGCACATGAAGAAATCCCAGGATGAAGATGGAAGAAAGCAGGGTGATCCAGGGTGTTTCACCCCATATTCTTTTTTTTTCCTTGAAATGAAGAATGGCTTTGATGAAAAAAACCGTTCCGATAAACGCCAATACCAGGTCTCCGACCTGCCACAACCGAAACAGAACGCTGTCTGACTCACCGCCTGTGTTCCGTTCCCAAAAACTTCTCAGATTGAGGCGAAGATATATGGAAAAGAAGTTCGTCAGGTATGTCAATGAAATCGCCCATGTTGAAATGAACAAGGCTTTCAGCACCGGATATGAATAACTGCGATGAAACCTCCTCAGGACAGTCGTCAGCGCAAAGCTGGCGGATAAAAGAAAAAATAGCAGAATGAGCAGAATATGATACATTGTCAATTACCGTAATAGTTCATGGGAATATGAAATGCAATATGCAAATCAGTCAGTTTCTCTCCTCACTGCAGCCGTTTGATGCGTTCGATCAGTTCGAATCGGGAATTGATTTCCATCTTTCTGTATAATTTATAAATATGGTTTTTCACCGCACTGGAAGTATGATTCATCAGGACTCCGATTTCCTTGTTGCTTTTCCCTTCGACGATCCATCGGACCATCTCCCCCTCCTCTTCGGATATCAATCCGCTCCTGACCCAGGCGGCGACCGCTGCATCATGGTTTCCCTTGTCCATCCCTTTTTCGGCAGCGGGCATCAGGAAGCGAATCAGCCAGAAATAAATGAGAAAGATGGTCAACACCAGGTAAATCATATCTCCGATGACGCCGATATCCGCAAAATCGGCATTCAACCGTATCCGTACGTAGTCCATCACAAATGTGACCATAAAGTCCACACCTTCCCGAATCAGCATGATCATCGCAAAAGAACCGGAAAGTGCTGAATAGGGGGAATCCGGGTTGTTTTTCTGATATCGAAGCAGGAGGATCAGAAGAAGGACATAGAACAGGTTAAGGTATCTCATAACATACAATTTTATGAATACAAACGCCTCCCGAATCCATAACCATGAGGGGAAAATACAATGTAAAAAACCGGCGATCAACAGCGATGCGGCAATCATGAGAAGGAAAAGTTCAGCCCAAAGCAGCTTTTTCCCTTCACGAAAGCCCTGAATCACCTTGATGAAACAGAAAGTTCCTGCGATACCGATCAGACAGATCACCACAGATAAGACAATCCATATCAGCCCGGAGCCGATACCGGAGATTTCGGACCAGACTCCGGGCAGATTGGCATAAATATAAGTCGGAATGAAATGAATCAGAAAAACCAGAATCGTCGCGGAGACAAAGCATGTAAGCGGTGGAAGGAAAGGATATCCCGTAGAACGGGAAGCACGACGCAGCTGAGACAGAACGGCAATGCAACCGGGGATCAGCAACGCCAACGATAACAACCAGACATGAATGTTCATTCTTTCAAACAAAGAGTATACGTAAACTTGTCTCAATCCGATTATCAAAATGATGTTCTGCCGGTTATCCTCTTCTGCCGATGATCTCCCGCAATTTAACGGCCAATTCGTCCAGCAGAATCGGTTTGGCCAGAAAGTTGAATCCTTCTTCCAGAATACCGTGATCGGTTATGATTTCCCGAGGATAACCAGACACGAAGAGAACCTGGAGTTCCGGCCGGGTCTTTTGCAGCTCCAGGTACAGTTCCCTACCGTTCATCCCGGGCATGACGACATCACTGACCATCACATCGATTTCACCTCTGAACTCGTCACAGATTTTCAGCGCTTCCCTGGCGTTCTCCGCCTCCATAACCCGGTAACCGAGGTGAGTCAGCATGTGGGAAGTCATATTCCGTACTTCCTCCTGATCCTCTACCACCAGAACCATTTCATCATGAGCCCCCCCCGTTTCAGAACCTTTGGCGGAATCACTGACCACTTCCCTGGACACCTGAGGAAAATAGATGTGGAAAGTAGTCCCCAGTCCCGGTTCGCTGTAAAACCAGATATTTCCCCGGTGCTGCTTGACGATACCGTAAACGGTAGCCAGTCCCAATCCGGTTCCCTTGCCGAGACTCTTGGTGGTAAAAAAAGGCTCGAAAATTTTATCCTGGATTTCTTTTGTCATGCCGATCCCTGTATCACTGATCGAAACCATTACGCAGGGACCGAGTGTCACACCATCGTGAATGAGGGCGGTATGGGAATCAAGCGTCCGATTTTCAGTGCTCAGGAGAATTTTCCCACCTTGCGGCATGGCATCCTGTGCATTCAGGACCAAATTCAAAATCACCTGCCGCAACTGCCCGGCATCCGCTTCGATGGGATTCCTTTCCGGATTCAGTTTCACCTCGATCTCAATATCTTCGCGAATGGTTCTGCGTAAAATCTTCAGAAAGTCTTCAATGACGTCATTGAGATAGAGAACCTGCACTTCGAGGGTCTGCTTGCGTGCGAATGCCAGAAGTTGCCGGGTGATGTCCTTGGCCTGCAGCGAAGCCTTGATGATATCATCAACCATCTTGACGATTTTCCCGTAATGGTTCAACTGCTCATCAATCCAATGGCATACAACAGCTGAGGAGCTGTCCGTATCCACCTGCGCCTTTTCCACTTCACTCTTCTTCCGGGAGAACGATTGCACAAGCGCTCCCAGCTTCAACTGCACCAGTTGCGAATACCCGAGTATGGCCGCCAGCATATTGTTGAAATCATGAGCCACACCGCCGGCCAGGTGACCGATGGACTCGAGCTTACGAACCTGCTGCAGCTGTTCCTCCAGTTTTCGCCTCTTCTCCTCGGCTTCCCTGAATTCAGTGATGTCCAGCAACGAAGCGATGCTGTACGTTGAACCGGGAATCATGGTGACACTGTTGATCATATACCGCACTTCCCCGTTCCGGCGAATGAATCGAAACTCGTATTTCCGAGGCGCCCCTTCGGCGATGGACCGTCGGATCTGGTGGTAGCTGCGCATCCGCTCAAGGTCTTCCGGATGCACGAAGGATGTCCAGCTTCTTTTCTCCTCGTTCTCCTCCACGGAATACCCGGAAAGGTTCGCCCATTCCGTATTGGCTCGGATGATGGTGGTGTCGGCATCGATAATGATGGAGGGCAATCCGGTGTTGTCGAATATCGCCCGGTACCAGGCCTCCGATTTTTTCTTCTCTGTGATATCCTGCAGGATAACCAGACTCATTTTCGTATTCGGAAGCATACTGACTCCTACGGACAGATAGCGCTGTTCATTGTTGCGTGTGCTCAGCAGGCATTCGTACTCTTCCGGGGCCAGATTCGGTGCCTGACGCCGCAGATGGTGATACTCATTCATACGCCGGAGTTCATCCGGATCTGTTATGAAATCGGTCCAGGACATTCTGCCCTGGATTTCTTCCTTTGAAAAACCCACAAGCATCTCAAAGGCCCGGTTACACAGAATGATGGTTTTATCCTCGGCCAAGAACAGGATGGGCAACCTGGCAAACTCCACCATATCCTGGTAGGTCTCGATGTCGATATGTACGCTTTTACTCTTTTTTTGCACCATCGATGCCATCGCATTTCAACTTGCAAGATCCAAAACAACCCAAAAGCTTGAATAACATGAATATGCTTCATTTTGTACAGAATACAACAAGTTGCCGATTCGAAAAGTCTATTCGATTCCCAGCCGTTTCGCCTCTTCTGGACATTGGCTTTTAAGCAGATCGAAATTGGCGTACCGGGTGATGCTGTTGAACTCTTCTATCAGGTTGAACAACTCGTTGTCTTCCTTGTAACCGGCCTGGCCATCCTGAAAGGCTTTGAGAAGATCCGCCGGCACCATTGCGATTTTTTCATTCAACAAAAGATCGACCACGGCCCTTTCCTCAGGCGGTAGAGCCTCCCGCTCCCTTCCCAGTCCAACCATCAGATCGACGGTCCAGCTTTTCATATCACTGAGCATGGCCATGGCATCTGCCGGCGCAGGTTTGTCGTTCAATATGGCCACAATCTGTTTCAAGGTCTCGATATAAGAGGATGCGATTTTGAGTCCCAGGTTTTCCGCTGTTCCTTCGACTGTTTCAACCGGTTTTTCCACTGCTGGTGCATTTTCGGCCTCTTGGTTCCCGCATGCGCCACCCAGTAAAAGCAATCCGACGAAAACCGACAGAACCAAAACGAATCTTTTCATGTTTACTCCTCTGTTCTCAAAAAGTATCAATACCGGGTCTAAGCAGTCCGAATGACATTCCAACATCATATCTTGGCCAAGGCAGAGAAATTGTCAATACTGCAGCCGAAAAGTTCTGAAAAAAAAACTTGAAAACCAGACAATATTATGTTATTTATAACTTAGTTTTTATTAACAGTGTTACAAGGAGGACATAATGACCATTCAGTATGCCATTCTCGGATATCTCAGTTGGCACCCGTTCACCGGATACGACCTGAAAAAACTATTCGCAGAATCCGATTATTTCTACTGGTCCGGTAACAACAATCAGATCTACAAAACTCTGGTACTGCTGCAGAAAGAAGGACTGGTGAGAATTCGTGAGGAAAAGCAGGGGAACTACCCAACCCGTAAAATCTACACCATCACCGAAGCCGGGCTGATGAAATTAAAAATGTGGATCTTGTCGGAGCCACAGCTGCCGGAACTCCGCAACCCTTTTTTCATCCGCCTGGCCTGGTCAGATCTGTTGGATGCCGAGGAGCTGAGCAATCTCCTGTCCATGTACGAGAAGGAACTGATCGGACAACTGGCCATGTTCGCTGAAAAGCAACGCCGTGGTATTCAACATCCTGCACGCAGCAAACGGGAAGAATTCCTTTGGAAGATGCTGGCCAAAAACTGGACCGCAAACCGCGAAAACGAACTGGCCTGGATCCGAGAACTCCGGTACCAGTTGTCTCAGAAATGGAGTGACAACAGATGAACACGGTTTTCAGAAGTATTGAAGGAGAACGGGCTGTTTTGGCTTATTATGACGAAGGGTTACGGAAATGGCCGGTCCCCTACGAATCTTATTCTCTCCCGACTCGTCGTGGCCGAACCCATATCATTGCCAGCGGTCCCACATCGGCTCCGGCTTTGGTTCTTCTGCATGGCGCTGGATCGAATTCCGTTTTCTGGTTGGGAGATATTGAGGAGTACTCATCCCGTTTCCGGGTCTTCGCTCTGGATATACCCGGAGAGCCCGGGAAAAGCGAGCCCATCCGATCTTCCTATGAGACACTGGCCTACGCCGAATGGCTGTATGATGTCATTCACGGATTGAAGCTGAAAAAAACCTCCATTATAGGATTATCCCAGGGCGGATGGACAGCCCTGCGCTTTTCCGCTGCTTTTCCTGATTTAATAGATAAACTGGTTCTCATGTCTCCGGCCGGTATCGTTCCCACCAAGCCTTCATTTCTATTCAAAGCCGTCTTCTATTCCATGTTGGGAAGAACCGGAATCAAAAAGCTCAACAGACTTGTACTCGGGGGCCCCCAGGCGGACCCACAAGCCTGTGAATACATGGAACTGATTATGAAACATGTGAAAAGCCGATTCGACAGAGAATACATTTTTGACGCCCATGAGCTGAAACGGCTATCCATGCCGGTCCTTCTCATCGGAGGGAAACTCGATGTTGTCCGATCGATTGAAGAGATCGAAATGCGTCTTTCCAAAACGCTACCCCAATTCCATTCCATTATTGAATCAAAGATGGGACACGTCCCGAACGGTATCAATAAAGAGGTCATGTGTTTCCTGACTGCTTGACAGGTTCACGAAAAAAACTTAGAACTGTATCTTCTTCCCTCATTGACCCGGATTGGAAACTGGGATATTCATGAGAACAACACAGGAGTAGCAAAAGCATGCGAATTTGTTGGTTATCCGCCGTCGGACTCGTTTTTCTCGGCTTGCATGCATACGGGGAAACGAAATCGTCTTCCGGAGCAGTCGCTACCTTCCCGGATCATTCCAGCTGGCACTTCGAATTCAGCAACGATGTCTTCTTTCTTAGCGACAACAACATATCGAACGGAATGTCGTTCCAATACAACTCCGCCGCCGCACAGGACTGGAGCACAATGAAAGGCGTCCCCGGATTCCTCCGCCGCCTCGGCCGACTGGTGCCGGCTTCATCTGCAAAGCACATAGCCCATCGCTTCAGCCTGGCCGTTACGCAGACCCTGCAGACCCCCGATGACCTCAACCGTGTGGACCTCATCCCGGAAGATGTTCCCTATGCGGGGATACTGACACTTCAGGCATGCTGGTACGCATACGACGATACCCGTTTCAATGCCCTCGAAGCCACGGTCGGCGTGGTCGGTTCGCTGTCTCTGGCCGGCCAGGCCCAGGAAGCGGCCCACAAACTTCTGAAATGTACGGTTCCCCAGGGCTGGGACAACCAGCTACCCAACGAACCGCTGCTCAACATCAGTTACCTGCACAAGGGGAAAATCTGGGACACATCGGTAACAGACGCCGCAATCGCCTGGGATGTCACTCTGGGCAATTACTTCACCCAGGCCAGTGCCGATATCGAACTCCGTCTGGGGACCAATCTCCCGGGTGGTTTCCTGTACGTCCCCGATCCGATTTGCTACAACATGCATTATCAAGCGACCCTGAAACCACCGCGTCCGGATCGTTGTTCTCTTTTCGGTTCACTGGTGTTTCGGGGAACAGCCTTGGCTCACAACATCTTTCTCGACGGCAACCTGTTGAGAAAAAGTCACAGCGTTGACAGAAAGGCAATGTCCGGACAGATTGTTGCCGGGCTTCATCTCACCTACCGCAGCTGGGGTATTCATCTCTACGCCTCTTTCAGCACTCCCCTGGATTACCGGGATGGCGACAGAGAGGACAAGAAAGACCGTATCGGGGGCTTCATACTGGAGTGGAGATTCTGACACACGGTCAACATTGATTTTTGAAAAACCGCCCTCAACAGATGAAAAAAAAAGAAAAGTGTATTATATCCTAAGCATATTCACATTACGGTCTCTGATGCAGGAAAGAAATCAATTGGCAAAACTGTGATCAAGGAAGCCAAACTGGACATATCTTTGCTTCACCTGATGCTTGAACGCATCGGTGAAGGGCTTTGCGTTTTAAATAACGATTACCGCTTCCTTTACGTCAATCCTCGTGGGCATGAGATATTCGGTATGCCGGAAGGGTTTCTTACCGGAAAGCTGCTTCAGGATTTCCTCTCTAAGGAGCAGATGAAACTGATAACCGCTCAGAAAACGCTGCGCAGAAAGAATCAATCCAGCACATACACTCTTGAAATCACGTCTCCCTCGGGAGTGACCAGAACTCTTCTGATCACCGGAAATCCCTGGTGCGACGCCGACGGTCTGTTGAAAGGCACATTCGCAGTTTTCCGGGATATTACGGAAAGCAACATCAACCGCAGGGAACTGGCCATACTCAAAAAAGCGATGGAGACCATGCACCTCGGAGTGACCATCACCGATCTCAACGGACGAATCATTTACTCCAACCCGGCAGACATCGCCATGCACGGGTATTCCGCCGATGAAGTTCTCGGGAAATCGTCCAATCTCTACGGAAGTAACCAGAATCCTTTTCCCATAAACATCTCCAAATTGAAGGAAATCACCAGCTGGGAGCGTGAAAGCATCAATGCCCGAAAAGACGGCTCCATCTTTCCGGCCCTCCTCATTTCAGACGTTGTTCTGGATCAGGAAGGCACACCCTTGGCCATTGTAACCACCTGCCTGGATATCACCGAACAAAAAAAAGCTGCCAAGGCTCTTCATGACAAAGAAGAATACCTGCGCGGCATACTCGAATCACAACTCGATCTGGTCACCCGTACCAATCTCAAAGGCCGATTCACATACGTTAACGATGCCTATTGCCAGACATTCGGTGTCAGTCGAAAAGAACTGATCAACCGGAACTTCACCCCCAAAACCCATCCCGAAGACGAAATAAAACGGCTGGAACTGCAGGATTTTCTTTTTGTCCAGCCCTACCGTGTCTACTATGAATTGCGTCAGCTCACCGTATCAGGCTGGCGCTGGATCGCCTGGCAGGGATACGCCATCCATGACGAAAACTCCAATATCATTGAGATTCAGAGCGTAGGACGGGATGTCAC
>CAYMND010000076.1:0-9401 GCA_964391685.1 uncultured Clostridia bacterium
TCCGCCCGGATCTGCCGAAAGAATTCTCGTTCGGAGAAGTTCATGCCGGCGGTTTCGTTGTTGTTGGTGTCGCAGATGGAAACCCCGGATTCGGATACAACGACCAGAATGTCGATGTAGCTCATGTTGTTGGTGACCCGTTTCAGAGAGTTGTTGACAGAGCTGATGTTTTCCGGGTTTGGGGCGTTCAGGACGGCATTGACTTCCGGTAGAACCGAGATGGTTTTAAGGGTGGTGACCGTATTTTCGAGAAATTCTGCGCTTTGTTTGCGAAAGTTTGCGGTCAATTGGTTCAGGCTGTCCAGTGTCTGGTTGCGTAACGATTTGGAAGCCTGCATGAAAAAGAGGATCGCCAGTGCAGTGAGAGACAGGATCGTGAAAGGCAACAGAACAGTGATAAATTTGTTAAAAAGTTTCATGTCACGATACTTAAAATTGACGGCCATGTGCTTTCCTCCGTATTGAAATTGCCTATAGATGGTGATTACAGGAAATAATATAGAATAAAAAATGGAAAGAGCACACGAAAAAATGAATGTGGTTCAGTTTGCCGAAGCGGCAGATGAAGGAAAAAAGGGCTCAAGGGACACCAAAAGATGCCTTGAGCCCTTTGGTTCATCTGGTTTTTGGGCTTATGGACAACTGCATCAAACCTTGAACCGGCTGATGGACTCCTGCAGATCTCTGGAACTTTCCCTCAGGGTGGCGGCGTTGGCCGACAACTCCTCCACTAGGGCGGCGTTGTGACTGACCACCTCCTCGATCTGGGAGATGGCGGTGTTGATCTGTTCGATGCCGGTGGACTGCTCCCGGGAACTGTTGTCGATCTGGGAGATCTTTTCACTGACTTTTCCGACGAAGGACTGGATCTCCTGGAAGAAGAGCTGCACCTTTTCCACCAGTTCCATGCCCCGGGCCGTCTTGTTCACATTCTCGGAGACGATCTCCTGGATGGTCTTGGAGGATTCGGCGGTCCGCTGGGCCAGGTTGCGCACCTCGGCGGCCACCACGGCGAAACCGCGGCCGGCGTCCCCGGCCCGGGCGGCCTCCACGGCGGCGTTGAGGGCCAGCAGGTTGGTCTGGAAGCTGATGTCGTTGATGACGTTGACGATGCTGTCGATCTTTTCGCTGGACTGGTTGATGTCCTTCATGGTGACGGTGACATCGTTGAACAGGGAGGCGTTCTGGGTGATCTGGTTGGAGAACTGCCCGATCTCGCTGTTGACTTCCGAAGCGTTCTCGCTGTTGGTCTTGGTGGTGGAGGTGAACTGTTCGATGGTGGCCGAAGTCTCGGTGAGGGAGGCGGCCTCCTCGCTGGTGCGGCTGGCCAGATCGTTGCTGGCGGCGGCCACCTCGTCGGAGGCGGTCTGAACGCCGTTGCTGGTCTCCTGGGTGTTGCGCAGCAGATCCTGGATGGTGGAGGCGAATTCGTTGAATCCCTTGGCCAGGTTTCCCATTTCGTCCCGGGTGTCGTGGTGGACCCGCTGGGTCATGTCCCCCTGACCGAGGAGGGCGAAGCGCTGCTGAAACTCCTTTAGGGGAGCCAAAACGGCTTTGATCAGGATGGAGATCAGGATGCCGGTGACAACGGAAAATAGGATCACCAGGAGAAATCCGAGGGTCTTGAGTCGGTTGACCTGAGCCAGAATTTCACTGCTGGAAGCGGATACGGCGAAGGTCCATCCGAGATCCTTGTTCTTGCTGTAAGAGGCCCATTTTTTTACACCGTTCCATTCGTATTCGAAGCTGTCTGATTCTTTGATGGAAGAGACAATGCGTTTGCCCCAGTCGTAGTCCTGGGTTTTGAGGGTCAGTTCGTTCTTTTCATCGGGATGAGCCAGAATCAGTCCGTCTTTGTCTGTAAGATAGGCGTATCCCTGAGTACCGATTTTGATTGGAAGAACGTATTTCTGAGTGTAATGCTTCCATTCCGAGGCGGCAAGAAGTACGCCTTTGACCTCGTTGCCGGCAAAAATTCCGACGGTTATAAACACCTGCAGGGTTCCGGTGCGAACGCTCTTTTCGGGTCGGCTGACGAACCACGGTGTTCCAGGTTTGATCAGCTGAAAGAAATCCCGGCCGGACAGGTCCATACCAGCGGTGCTGTTGCCGTTGGAGTCGGATATAACTTTCCCGCTGCGGTCGAGAACGCTCATGACATTGATGGCTTCCATTTCTGTGGCGAAAGTGTTCAATGTCCGGGTGGATGCGGTCAGATTGTCGGGGCTGGGATCGTCCAGGACCGATTTGATCTCGGGCAGTTCGGTGGATATTTTGAGGTTGTTGATGGTGTTTTGAAAAAACTCCATGCTTTGTGATTGAAATGTATCCGTCAACTGCGTAATGCTGCTGATGGCCTGTTGTCGCAGGGCGTTGGCCGATTGCAGATAGAACAGTGTCGCCAGTCCGGTGAGGGACAAAATGGTGAAGGGAAGGAGTACAACCAGGAATTTGTTGAACAATTTAAGATCACGATACTTGAATTTGAACGCCATGAATCAATCCTCCGGTTTACATCTGATTCGAAAATACTTTAAAAGATAATAATATAGAGTGGAAATAGAAAAATGTCCGTGAAAAATATTTTTTTACAGATTTGCATGAACCGTTCACAAGTGGTTGGAATAATGGCAAAATGCCGAAAAATCTGATGAGATTGGTGGAATCTCTCAAGAATTCATAGAGGACAATGGGGCAAAGTCTATGATGGTCTTGCTTGTTTCTTGAATAATAGATTGGATAGAATTAGTTTTTCGATTTCTTATCGCAGTGCTTTGATTTGGAGATCTCATTGCCATGATTTGGTTTCAAAATACCGCAAGCATGCTGATCTGTTTTTTGTTGTCCCGGGCTTTGATCGACCGGCGGATACTGGACCAGTGGCTGGTGAGTCTGCTCAGAGGAAAAGACGGAAAGAAAAGTCTGCGGCCTGACCTTTTCTTTTTGCTGGTCGCGTATGGACTATCCTTGTTCTTTTCCAACACCGTGGTGGTCCTGTCTCTTCTTCCCTTGGTACAGATGCTCAGCCAGAACGAGAAACCGGTCTTGACCACCCGTCTGGGACTGGCATTGATTTTCGGGGCCAACATTGGGGGGATGGGGTCCCTTACCGGGGCGCCCATCAATCTGGCCGCGGTCACTTTTTTGCAGATGCAAGGATTCCCCGGAGCCGAAAAAATCACCTTTTTTTCCTGGTTTCTTTTCGGTTTGCCCATTTCCATGGGCCTGCTCGGTCTTGCGTGGCTGGTGCTGCGCCCCGGTGGCGGTGCATTTCTCGGTCGAAAACACGGAGAATCTCCGTTGAACCGCAACCGGAAACGGTTCCTTTGGGGGACGCTGGCCGTCATGTGCCTGTTGCTGGGATTATCGGCGCTGCAGTTTGCATTCGATCCGGAGCCGGTTTTCGCTGGTTTCAATTTCTTTGACGTCCTTTTTCTGTTCCTGTTTGCCTCGGTATTGGCTTTTCTCTTTTTCTGGCCTGTGAATTGTACATGGGGCAGGGGGCTGCGGCACAACCTGTTTTTTTTCGGTGCTTCACTGCTTTTCTTCCCCATAATCGGACTGCAGAGGATTGCAGGCGAGAAATCGTTGCGAAGGATCACCTCCTTGGAAAAAACGAGCGTCTTTCTGTCGGAAAGGATGAACCGCCGTTGGACGATCTGGTTTGGAGATTCATGTCGACGTTCAGGTTGTTCCTGCCGGGCGGATGCCGTCAATCCATTCAGTCTGGTCTCCCTCAACCGGATATTCTATGATCTGCCGTATATGGGGTTTCTTTTGCTGGCGGGGGTGATTGCCGTCTTTTTTCTGCTGTTGAAAATCGGTGACAATCCGGCTACATCGGCAATTGATGGTTGGCTGACAATTCAAGTGAGTCAACTGATGCACGCACTCTCCGATACGGTATCGGATCCGATGATGCTGATCCTGGTGTTTGTTTTTGCCACGGTGTTTCTGACTGAGCTCTTCAACAACACATTGGTCCTCTTCATTGCCGGACCGCTGTTGATCCGGTCTCCGCTCCTGGATCCGATGCTCGGTGTTCCCTGCTTCCTGCTGCTGACGATGGCATCATCGGCGGCTTTTATGAGTCCCATCGCCACTCCGGTAAATGCCATCGTACCCACCAGCCTGTCTGGATTTTCACTGAAAACAATGCTTCGGCGCGGCCTGTGGCTCAATCTCCTTTCGGTGGTCTGGCTCTATTTTCTGGCGGATTGGATGATCCGGATGTTGTGAATCGGTTCATGAATGATTCGATGCGTTGCAGGGTTTCCGAACTGATCAGGTGCTCGATCCGGCAGGCATCGGCTTCGGCGGTCTCGGGGGAGACTTGCAGAAAATCGCGTAAGAAAGAGGTAAGGAGCAGGTGACGATGGTAAATGATCTTGGCTTTCTTCTCTCCCTCTGAGGTCAGGGCTACATGGCTGTGGTGCTCGTAATCGACCAGGTTCAAAGCCTGAAGCCGGTTGAGAGCCCCGATTACGGAGGGAGAGCGAACGTTCAGTTTCTGGGCCAGATCCTTGATGCGGACGGTCTTTTTACTCTTTGACAGTAGATATAGAGCTTCAAGGTAATCTTCCTGACTCTGGGAGAGGCGTTTCATGCAACTTCAACAGAGGTCGAGCAGGGCGTTGATGGCACGGTCAATGCCCTCTGCCACTTCGCTGATGCGTTGACCGAGCATGTAAGCCGGGGTGGTGATGATTTTCAATTCTCCGTCAATGACGTAGTCGCTGGCGGGACAATTCTGATGCCGGGCTCCGATGCGTTCGATCTGCTGGGCAGTCTGGTCATCCGAACCGATGGTCAGATACGGCGACAGCTCCAGCTTGGCTGCCACCCGGGCCAGGACGACCGGAGCGATGCAGAGGAACGCCATCGGCAGTCTGGCCTTAAGGGCATCCTCGATGACTCGGGCAATGGTCGGATGAATCTGGCATTCCGCTCCTTTGAAAGCGAAATCGGAGAGGTTTTTGGCGACACCGAAGCCTCCGGGAAAGACCAGTGCGTCGAATTCGTCAATCTGCAGGGAGTTGATGTCGCTGATTTTTCCACGGGCGATGCGGGCCGACTCCACCAGGACATTTCGGGTTTCCTTGGCCTCCTCTCCGGTGAGATGGTTGATGACGTGCTGCTGGGGAATATTGGGGGCGAAAATGGCTGTCTCGCTGTCGTGTTGATCCAGGGCCAGCAGGGTGAGAACCGATTCATGTATCTCGCTTCCATCGAATACTCCGCACCCGGATAAAACAACGGCTACTTTTTTCATTGTGTGCCTCCAATCGATACCTTTCACATTTTAGCAAGATCAGGATCAATTTGCAAAAACGGGAAAACAAAGAGAGAGTTCATTCCGGTAGGGAATAAAAAAACATCGGAAGGGTGACTTTTCCCATGCTCATCCTATACAATATATTGATACAATCACATGAAATGAACAAGGAGGCGGTCATGTCAGGCAGGATGAAAATGGGGTGTGCGGTTGTCGGTGCAATTGTGGTTTTTTTCATCGTCGTTTCAGTGGCGGTAATCTGGAAATCCTACAACGGAATCATTGAACGGGGTGAATCGGTCAGTCAGCAATGGAGCCAGGTGGAGAATGTATATCAGCGTCGGTACGATCTCATCCCCAACCTGGTGGAGACAGTCAAGGGCTATGCGTCCCATGAGCGGGAGACCCTGACGGCGGTTACCGAAGCCCGTGCCAAGGTGGGCGGTGTAATGAACATGTCGCCCGACATGCTCAACGATCCTCAGGCTTTGGAGCGGTTCAGCCAGGCCCAGGCCGGTCTTGCCGGGGCATTGCAGCGCCTGATGGTGGTGATTGAACGGTATCCCGACCTGAAGGCCAATGAGAATTTTCTGGCCCTGCAGAGCCAGCTGGAAGGGACGGAGAACCGCATCGCCGTGGAGCGCAAGAAATACAATGAAGTGGTGCAGGTGTACAATGTCTATGTCAAGAAGTTTCCCCGTGTGCTGATCGCCCGCCTGTTCGGCTATGGTGAGAGGGCATACTTCAAGGCTGCCGCAGACGCTCAGGAAGCTCCGAAAGTCAGCTTCGAATAATGGTCGGAGTGGAATGATGATGTGGACCAGGAAGGTCGGTACCCGGGAAAGGGCCCGTTTTTCAGAGATCGAGAATGCTGTCGCGGCTCTGGAGAAGAGGACCGATGCCGAAATTGTGACGGTCGTGGTCAAGGAAAGCCACGATTACGCCTTCTACGAGTTCCGAGCTGCGATTGTCGCAGGACTGCTGACTCTCCTGGCCGCACTGCTGTGGCTGACACCGATCGAACTATCTCTCCGGGCCTGGTTTTGGGACTACCATTCCGCTTACCTGGTTCTTGCCACCGGCGGACTGTCTTTTACGGTCATGCTGTTGGTCTACCTGGTGGTCAATATTCCCGTTCTGGATCGATTGGTGATTCCAGGAAGAGTCATGGCCTCACGAGTTCATGAACGTGCGCTGCGTGCCTGTATCGAGGAAATGGTATTGCAAACCGAGAAACGTCAAGGTCTGCTGGTTTTCGTTTCGCTTCTGGAGCAAAGGGTCGAACTGCTGGCCGATATCGGTCTCAACAACCGCATTGCCCCGGAGATTTGGCAGCGGATTATCGGGGAAATGGGCATGGAGATGAAAAAAAAAGGGCTTGTCGATGGAATTCTGCTGGGAATCGAAAGGGCAGGAGAAGTGTTGGTTGAATATTTCCCGGGGAACGGCGGTGACAATCGGCTGGACGATCGGGTCACCCTGCTGGAGAGCTGAGATGAAGAAAGGATGGTTGCCGGTTGTTCTGCTTCTGCTGCTGATTCAGTTACCGGCTCTGGATGTTCCTCGCTTGCAGGGTCGCATCAACGACTTGGCCGGTCTGCTCGATATGGGAGCCCGTGACCGGATGGAGATGCTGCTCGCTGATCTGGAGGAGCAGACCGGCGGGGTTCAGGTTGCGTTGTTGACTCTGAGGAGCCTGGAGGGAGAGGACCTCAGCGATTTCAGCTATCAGGTCGCCTCAGCCTGGAAATTGGGGCAGGAAGACCAAAACAACGGCGCTCTCGTTCTGGTGGCCATGGCCGAGCGGCAGATCCGTATTGAAGTCGGCTACGGTCTCGAAGAACGCCTGACCGATGCCAAGAGTTCCTTCATCATCAACCGGGAGATTGTTCCCCGGTTCAAGAGAGGGGATTACGCCGCAGGCATCGAAGCCGGTGTCAGCGCAATCGTCGGAGTGGTCGGCGGGAGAGCCGACATCTCGGAAGAGGAGCTGCAGCAGTATAGAAGAAAACGGGACAAGGAGAAGAAAGGAGGAATACCTGTCGGGCTGATCATTATATTCTGGATACTGGTGTTTGTTCTCCGCGGTCGCGGTGGTCGGGGAGGAGGAACCTTCTGGATCGGCGGCACCGGTGGAGGTGGCGGATTCAGTGGCGGCGGTTTCGGCGGTTTTTCCGGCGGTGGCGGCAGTTTCGGCGGCGGCGGGGCTTCGGGCGGTTGGTAACCGGACTCGCCAGGTCAGAAGAAAGAAAAAGGAAGAGGGATGAAGAAATGGGAATACCGGATTGTCGATTCGAGGGATGTACCCAAGAATGGACGTTTCGAAGGTAAAAACAGGGAAGATGTTCAGGTTTATCTCAACAGATTGGGCCGGGAAGGATGGGAGATCATCAATATCGACTTCCGTGACTTCGATGAACGATTCGAGTTCAGTGGTGTGGCCAAGAGGGAGATCCGGAAAAAACCGACTACTCAATCATGATCTCATCGATGAAAATATAAGCCGGCTGTCCGGCTCCGGCATGCCATTGGGGTAGTGGGCCGTAGTTTTCGGCCTTGACCTTGATGAAACGGGCCTTGGTTCGCAGCTTCAGCTCCAGGTCGAGTTGAATCGGATTCAGGTCGTTGTCGGGAACATGGTTTTTCACTGTCCCTGCATGCTGGAACGTCTGTCCGTCATCCGATGCCCAGAACTCGACGAATCTGGGCATCAGGATCCAGGAATCGGTGTGCTGGCAGAACCCGGCGGCCAGACGGCGGATCGTCCTGCTTTCTCCGAGGTCGACTACCGCTTCGAAATCCTGGCCCTGATATCCCTGCCAGCCGCCCAGGCGGAAGTTTTCCTGTCCCCGGAGTCCGTCGATTAAAGCCTGCGGTCCGCCTGCTGTGTATTGCTCATGCACTTTTGAACGGATGTCAATGGTCCATTTGTCCGGAACACAATGAAAAACGGCTTCGGCCACCTTGCTGCTGCGACCGTCGCTGGCGAAGGCCACTGCTTTGACCACAGTGCTTTTTTTCAGTGTGATCGGCTGCAGGTACAGAGCCGATGACCTGTCCGGCTGTGAACCGTCCAGAGTGTAGTAGACTCCGGCACCGATCTGCAGGGGAACCAGGGTCACTTCCGTCTGGTCGGTGAAACTGGGGCTGGTTGCCTTGATCAGGGGCATGGGAAAACTCTTTTCAGCGTTGATGATGCTGATTGGCTGATCCTGCTCCGCAGTTCCCCAGTTCGGTTCGGGCTTGTCGCTCATGACCAGATCCAGTCTGCCTCCAGCCGTGATGGTGTCATGGTACAGGTAAGACATCGTGTAGGGCTTGTTGTTCAACTCAGCCCGATGGATATAGATGTCTTTTTCGGTCATTTCCGGTGCGTTGACGACGAACTTCCGACCGTTTTCCAGGATGATGACGGCCTTCTTGAACCATGGAGTACCGATGATATACTCCGGCAGCCCGGGAGTCACTGGATAAAAGCCGATGGCGCTCATTACCAGCCATGCACTCATTTGTCCGCAATCTTCGTTGCCGCAGAGCCCGTCAGGCTTCGCACTGTAGAGATTGTCCATAATCCGGCGTACCGTCTGCTGGGTTTTCCATGGTTTGCCGAGAAAGTTGTAGAGATAGGCCATGTGATGGCTGGGCTCGTTCCCATGGGCATACTGGCCGATCAAACCGGTGATGTCCACTTGCTCCCGTCCGCTCAGGCGGCTTTCGGTGCTGAAAAGCTCGTCGAGTTTTTTTTCCATTTTTTCCTTTCCGCCGAACAGGGAAATCAATCCGCTGATGTCCTGAGGCACGAAGAAGCTGTACTGCCAGCTGTTGGCTTCGGTGAAGTGGTTGTCGACTTCACTGGGGTCGAAGGGGGATTTCCAGTCTCCATTGATCCGAGGACGCATGAATCCGGTCTGCGGATCGAACAGGTTCTGGTAGTATTGGGCTCTTTGAAGGTACTGGTTTTGGTCGGTCTGTTTCCCCAGCATCCCGGCAAATCGGGCGATGCACCAGTCGTCGTAGGCGTACTCCAGTGTTTTGGAAACACTTTCGTGATCCTTGTCACCGGCGATATGACCATATCTGCGGTAGGCCGACAAGCCGAAATGATCCTGCTCGGCACTGTTTTTCA
>CAYMND010000077.1:0-9333 GCA_964391685.1 uncultured Clostridia bacterium
TGTGGATGACAAACCGGGCTTTCAGCCTGTACCCCTTTGTTATTCTCGCTTCACCTGTAGGGCATCCTCCGATGCTTCGACATTCCTCCAGAAGTTCCGGCCCGGCCGCCCGGTGAATGGATCCGTCCACGCCACCGCCCCCCAGCAGAGATGGGTTGGCGGCGTTAACGATGGCATCGACGTCCAGGCAGGTGATGTCCGCATGAAGAACGGTGATTTCAGTGTTCGTCATTTTGTGTGTCCGTTTGTTCTGTTTTCCTGAGTTTTAAAAAACTGGCGATGAGGTCAGCCGTTTCGGTGCTGCGAAGGTATCCGAAAACGGTATGGTGGTGTGGATTCCCCTTGTATGTATAGTCGTTGCTCATCATTCTGTCCTCTACCGTGACCCCGTGACGATTGGCTCTGTAGTGGTCGGATAACGGGGAGAAGTAGGCGATAATGTCTTCGATGTCGGCGAAATTGATCCATTTGGACTGGATGGTGTTCGGTGTCGGGATGAGCGGGTCTTTGGTCAGGTTCAGGTTGTGCTCGCGGGCATATTTTTTCTTTATGGTCGGAAAACCCAGGGGAGAGCCCATGGTAGCGAACACGTCGATTTGAATTTTGTACATTCCGAGTACATCGAAGGCGATGATGGATCCCATTGAGTGGCCTATGAGCATAATTCTTCTGCCGGAATGCTTCCGAATCATTTTGGCCAGGTCTCTGCGCAGCAGATCCCGGAGACCGTATCGATGGCTGAACACTCGCTTGTTGGCGTAATAGAGCCCCAGGTCCGGGAAGGACTGCTCCAGCACGGGAAGACGTTCACCTTCGGGTTCGTCTTCGTTGTCATGGCTGATGAGAACCCGGTTGACCGTTCTTCTGAACAGCCTGCCCCAGAGAGAAGGTTTGATCTCTTGCGATGTCGATTCACCGGCAATTTCCGAAGATGGTACGTAGGGCCTCGAAAGGAACAGCGGGTGACCTTCTCGTTTTTCCCTCGGATTCAGCGGTTTGGCGTAAACACGCCGTGCCCAGTAAGACATTTCGAACTTGAACGCCTGGGGCGGATAACCGGCATTTTTCAGACCTTCCTGAATCGACGCCTTCCACCATTTGATCAGAAGCCGTTTCGACACTTTGTTGTTCAGACCGTGTATCCCGATAATGATGCAAGAAGGTTTTTTAAGAAGCATTATTTTGTACTGTAGCAAAACTTGACCCCGGGCACAAGGTTGGTGTCATGCACAGCTGTGTGGACTATGGAGAAAAAGGTGAAGCAGAAGATGTTGATCGGGATCATGAAAAAGACTGAATCAAAGGATACTACTCCTTGCATGACAATAATCTGCGGATTGAAGAGAGGATGTTCTCTTCCGATGCCGGACCGTTGTTGTCGATTTCCAGATCCCAGTCAAACGTCACTTGTAAGGCCAGGCGATTGTATTCCGCCACCCGATCGTCGGAAACCGGAATGTGCCTGCGAGAGTCCCTGTTGAGAACTCGTTCCAGACACAGAGCCGGATCGGCGAACACGTGTATCATCTTGACCCGATATTTTCCCCTCAGTGTCTGTAAATACCGATGGAACTCGTTTCCGACACCCAGATGTTCGACCATGACCGTGTCGTTGTGTCTGAATGCCAGATCAATTGCCTTTACTACCTGTTTCCAACCGTTTTCGTTCTTTTTTAGTCTCAGCCAGATGGATTCGACACGAAGAAAGACGACATCCGCGTTCTTCTCGATCAGGCTGCCGATATGGGTCTTCCCCGAACCTTTCGGTCCCATCAGGATGTATACGGTTTTATTGAACCGATTCCGCATCCCGGTGCACCAGATCCGGTGAAAAGGCAGGCAAACAGACGGCGATATACTCCGCACCGCCCTCGAATGGAGTGCTGTATTGAACCGATTCCTTTTTTCCTACCAGGACGGCTTCGTTCGCCTTGACGACCATTTCGCCGCCATCGTTGAATTTCAAGGTGAGAGATCCTTTCAAAACGATAGTGTATTCATCGAACTCGGGTGTCTGCTTCGGCTCAGTCCATCCCTGGGGGCTGATCATCCGGGCGATACTGATCTCGCCGGTACCCGAGTTGACCCGACCGAAATATTCTTCAATCCGCTTCGGTTTGTTGCCGGCGGCTTTGATTATGGCGGGATTGTCGATTTTCTTGATCATTTTTCCTCCAGTATGTCATTCCATAATTGTAAAGTGTTTTTCGCAAGGTGTCCGCTTTTCATAACATGAGATTTTCTTACCGAATTGCGGGAAAAGCAAGGGATCAACATTTCCATGAACAACAGGTTGTATTTTATCACCCACAAGGTCGATTTATTCCAACCTTACCGTTTGGTTTGTCGTATCATTCTAGTATGATTTCTCCCGGAGGTTTTTAATGAAAACCATGCGCGGCCTGTTTGTTTGGTTTTTCTTTTTTTGCTTTTCCCTGGGTGTGACGGCTCAAACTCAGTTGAACCCGGTGGATTACGCCTCTCTCAGCAGCTTTCCCTCGCCCATGGCGGTCAAGTTGTCACCGGATGGCCGTTACCTTTTATATTCGACCTTTGCAATCGATTCGGTCAGCGGGGCGTTTGTCGGAGAAAGCGGTATCATGACCAGTGATGGTAAAAAAACGATATCCCTGCCTTCTGGAACAATGTCTGTCAATTTCACTCCCGACAGTCGGGGGGTAACCTACATTTGCCGTCAGACTGATGGCGGACAACTGTTCAGGATGGAGATTCAGTCCCGAGCAGTCGAACAACTCAGCCGGGTTCCCGGAGGCATTTCCAATTACATTCTTCTGCCCGACGAATCGGGGCTGATCTTTTCGACTTCAGTATATGCCGTGGATTCCAGTCCGGAATATGCAGCCAGAATGGAAGAGGAAAGAAAGGAACGGAAGCATGTCGCCCTGGTTTACGATCACTTGCTCATGCGCCCCTACTTCAGGTGGGATGACGGTCGGGTCAGCCATGTGTTCCTGTATCGATTCGACACCCAGGAAATCCGGGATTTGACTCCCGGGCCGTTTTCGGCTCCCACTTCACATCTGGGCAGTCGAAATGATCTTGCGGTCTCTCCCGATGGAAGAACGCTGGCTTATACAACCAATACGGATCCTGTCAAAGCTCTGTCCACCAACAATGACATCTATCTTGTGGATCTGGAAGGCCGGAATCGTAGGCAGCTGACTTCCGGTAAGGGGAATGACTGCTTTCCGGTTTTTTCTCCTGACGGCCGGTACCTTGCGTACACCGAGATGGCCACCCCGGGGTATGAATCGGAACAGAAGGACTTGATTTTGGTGGACCTGAAAACAGATGCCCGACGAAATCTCACCATAGATCTCGATTTTCCTGTGGAGGATATTATCTGGAGTCGGCGCGGCGATGCGATCTTTGTTGTCTGCAAAGAGAAGGGATATGACTCTCTTTACCACATCGATTTGTCGAGAGGAGAAGCGAAATGCCTGGTCCGGGACAAAGTTTTTTCCAGTGTGGCGCTGACGCCGGGAGAAAAGAGCTTTTTCTGTATAACGTCCAACATTGACCGGCCGGCAGAACTGGCTCGTTACGATCTGCGTCGGCAGCAATATATCGTATTGACCGATTTCGCAGACGAGTTTCTCCGGAATCATGCCCTCGGGAAAAGCGAGGTGATCTGGTTTGAAGGGGCAAAAGGGGATCAGGTCATGGCTTTTGTCACCCTTCCGCCCGCTTTCGATCCCGAAGAGAAGTATCCGGTTGTTTTTCTCATTCACGGAGGTCCGGAGCTGGACTGGGACGGGTCCTGGTCCAATTACGGCGGTAACTCGCAGCATTTTGCCGCAGAGGGGTATATTGTAGTAAAACCGAATCTTCACGCCGCGCAATCCTATGGCCGCTCTTTTCAGGAAGCCATCCTGAACAACTGGGGCATCGTGGATCAGGTGGACATAGAAAAATGTATCGATTATCTTTGCTCCACCAGGCCGTACGTGGATGGAAACCGGATCGGCGCCATGGGGCGATCTTACGGCGGCTTTCTGGCCAACTGGCTCAACGGCAACAGCCGTCGATTTTCCTGTTTCGTGACCATTGACGGATGTTTTGATCAGCTGATGATGTATTACTCCACTGATGAACTGTGGTTTCCCGAGAAGGAGTTCGGCGGCTCTCCGGTGGAAAACCGTGACGAATACCTGCGTTCCTCTCCCAGTACCTATGTCCAGAATTTCAAAACGCCGACCCTCGTGCTTCATGGCGGCCGTGATTATCGTGTCGATCTTTCACAGGGGATCGGCATGTTTACTGCATTGCAGCGTCAGGGCGTGCCCAGCCGCCTGATTGTTTTCCCCGACGAGGGGCACTACTACCGCAGCCGGTACAACTGGGAGTACGCCTATCAGGAGATTTTCGCCTGGTTTGACAAGTATCTGAAAAACAAGGGGAAACAATAGGTATGGCCTTTCTTTTGGTTTTGCTGCCGAACGGTTGCCGCCAGAGTACAATGCAGAAATCAGTCATGTAACCGGGATCTGGTCTCTTGTCATGTTCGTCAGTCGATGATATAAGAGGGTGTAAAATCTGAGAAGGAATGACTCATGCTGGAACAATTGTCGGATCGATTTCAGAAGGTGTTCAAATACCTGAAGGGTGAAGCCAAGATCACCGAAGACAACATGAAGGCTGCACTGCGGGAGATCAAGCTCTCGCTTCTGGAAGCCGATGTCAACTACAAAGTGGTCAAAGAGTTTACTGAGAAGGTGAGGGCCCAGTCTCTGGGCAGCGAGGTGGCTCAGAGCCTGTCGCCATACCAGCAGGTGGTGAAGATTGTCCGTAGCGAACTGGAAGCCATGCTGGGAGGGAGTTCCCGGGAGCTGAAGACCAGTTCGGTGAAACCGGCGGTGATCATGATGACCGGCCTCCAAGGAACCGGCAAGACCACCTCTACCGGCAAGCTGGCCTTGCATCTCCGCCAACAGGGGCGTTCGGTGCTTCTCTGCTCCATCGACCTGAAAAGGCTTGCGGCGGTTGAACAGCTGCGTACGATTGCCAGTGAGATGCAGTTGCCTTTTTTTGAGCCCAAAGGCGATAATCCGGTGACCATCGGCAAAAACCTTCTGGCTTACGCCCGGGAATATGGATACGATGTCGTGCTGGTGGATACTGCCGGCCGACTTCACATCGACGAGGCGTTGATGGATGAGTTGCTGGCGGTGCATCGCAGCCTCGATCCTCTGGAAGTGATTTATGTGGCGGACGCCCTCACTGGCCAGGATGCGGTGAATTCGGCACTGGCCTTCAACGAGAAGATTCCCCTGGATTCCGTCTTGCTGACCAAAATGGATGCCGATGCCCGCGGCGGTGCCGCATTGTCCATCGTCAGCGTTACTGGGTTGCCCATCAAGTTTGTGGGTGTCGGTGAAAAACCGGGGGATCTCGAACGCTTCTACCCCGACCGGATGGCGTCTAAAATTCTGGGCATGGGTGATGTTCTATCCCTGATTGAGAGAGCCGAGCAGCAGTTTGATGAAAAACAGGCTGAGCGTATGGCACAGAAGCTGATGCGCAGCGAATTTACCCTGGAAGATTTTCGTGATCAGCTGGTGCAGGTGACCAAGTTGGGGTCCATGTCGGAAATCATGGCCATGCTTCCCGGGAAACTGAGCGCAGGTGTCAGGCGGGACCAGATCGATGATGAAAAGAATGCCAGACGCATGAAGCATATGGTGGCCATCATCAATTCCATGACCACTGAAGAACGGGTAAATCCTCGAGTTATCAACGGTAAGCGGCGTGTGCGCATCGCCAGGGGCGCCGGCCGTGCGGTTTCGGAAGTCAATCAGCTGCTCAAGCAATATATGGAAATCAAGTCGGTCATGAAGAAGCCGATGTTCAGAAAGTTGTTGAAAAAATTTGACTTTCTATCCAAAATGGGGTAAATTGTTCATTATTTTATCTATGGAGTAAGCAGGCATGGTAATAATAAGACTCACACGTATGGGCACAAAACATCGGCCTTTCTATCGCATCGTAGCCACTGACAGACAGGCTCCCCGTGAATCCCGTTATATCGACCTGATCGGCCACTACGATCCACTTGCAGCCCAATCGCAGGTGAAAGTCGATATGGAAAAATACAACAGTTGGATTCAGAAGGGAGCCAAACCGTCCGATACAGTCAAGTCTTTAATTAAGAAGGTAGGTAGCGATAACTAACGAGGAGGCTAACGTGAAACAACTGGTTGAGACAGTCTGCAAATCGCTGGTAGACAATCCTGAACAAGTAGCGGTAACTCAGATCGACGGAGAACAGACGACCATTTTGGAACTGCGCGTACACCCTTCAGACCTGGGGAAGGTAATCGGCAAACAGGGACGGACCGCCCGTGCCATTCGGACCATTCTGGCTGCTGCCGGCAT
Source organism: uncultured Clostridia bacterium (assembly GCA_964391685.1). Taxonomy (GTDB): domain Bacteria; phylum Acidobacteriota; class Aminicenantia; order UBA2199; family UBA2199; genus CAYMND01. Next base: position 6,397 of record CAYMND010000077.1, read on the forward strand.
GAAGCAGCGGCGTCGCTTTAACCTTGAAATTATTGAACGCTACGAGGGACAATAACCGGAGTTGTTTTTACTTGCCAAAATCGTAAAGACAAGAGGAAACAAAGGGGAAGTTGTAATATTATTGTCTGATTCATTACCTGACCTTTTGGAGCCGGGTTTGCGTCTGATCCTGAAACGGGGCGGAAAACTTCGCGAAGTAGAAGTCGAAACATCGCGGGTTGTCAATGGAAGTTTACTTGTCAAATTCAATGGTATCGATACGATGACCGATGCGTACGGATTGGTCGGCTGTGATGTCTGCAGCATTTCGGAGCCGGTTCATGCTCCGGATTCGGAGGAAGGCGCAGGGTTTGCCGGGTGGTCTCTTTATGACCAGCACGACAGGCTTGTTGGTGTCATCAACGGGACTTTGGACCGGGTTGTTCAACCGCTGCTGCTGGTCTGTGACGATCACGGAAAGGAGCATCTGGTCCCGCTGGTGGAGGAGTGGGTGCTGTCCGTGAATCCCGAAGCCGGTCGCATTGTCATGTCTCTTCCCGAAGGCCTTATCGGGATCAATTGATCATGCAGTTTACGGTTCTTACCATTTTTCCTCAATTAATCCGTTCTTTTATGGATATCGGCCTCATTCAGAAAGCGGCCGAGTCCGGATTGATCGATGTCGATGCTGTGGATTTGCGTGATTACAGCGGCAACAAACACCGGAAGGTTGATGATCGTCCTTTTGGCGGTGGGGCGGGAATGGTGATGATGCCGGCGCCGCTCTTTTCGGCGACCGAAACCATTCTGAATGCCCGGCCGGGAAGAGTCGTCCTGCTTTCGGCATACGGGAACCGGTTTGACCAAAAAAAAGCGAGACAGCTGGCAGAACTACCCCACCTGATACTGGTTTGCGGCCGGTACGAAGGTGTTGACCAGAGATATATCGATACGATGGTGGATGAAGAAATCTCGATTGGAGAATACGTTCTGATGGGCGGAGAAGTTGCGGCCATGGCTGTTATTGAGGCAGTCAGCCGGATGATCCCCGGGGTGATTGGAAATCCGGAGAGCGTGGAAACCGATTCTTTCTATGAAGAAGGACAGGTTGCCTTTCCCCAGTACACTCAACCTCGAGATTTCCGTGGTCTTCCGGTTCCGGATGTTCTGACATCAGGACATCACAAAGAGATTGTAGACTGGCGCAGAAAACATCAAAAAAAAGGAGACAAACAATGAGAAAAATAGTCGAATGTGTTCCGAACTTTTCAGAGGGGCGTGACAATACGGTTATCGATCAGATCAGCGCCGAAATCAGTAAGATCACCGGAGTGAAGTTGCTCAATGTTGATCCCGGGAAGGACACGAACCGAACCGTCATTACATTTGCCGGAGAGCCACAGGCTGTTGTCGACGCTGCTTTCATGGCCATAAAGAAAGCGGGAGAACTGATAGACATGTCCAAGCATAAAGGCGCCCATGCCCGCATGGGGGCTACGGATGTCTGTCCTTTTGTGCCGGTTTCGGGGGTTACCATGGCGGAGTGCGTCCAGCTGGCCAACCAACTCGGGAAAAGAGTAGGTGAAGAACTGGGGATCCCGGTTTATCTGTATGCTGAAGCGGCTTCGCGTGAAGAGCGAAGGCGTCTTCCCGATATCCGGGCCGGAGAGTATGAAGCGTTGCCTGAAAAAATGAAGAACGAAGACTTCCGTCCGGATTACGGGCCAGCCGTCTTCAATGCCCGCTCAGGTGCCACAGCGATCGGTGCCCGAGATTTCCTGATCGCCTATAACATCAATCTCAATACCCGAGACACGAAAATAGCCAACGAAATTGCAAAATGCATACGGGAGAAAGGGCGAAAAGTGAAAGATCCGGTCAGCGGTGAATCCAAGACCGTTCCCGGTACTCTCAGCGGCGTACAAGGCATGGGGTGGTATATTCCCGAATACGAGATGGCTCAAATTACGGTCAATATTCTGGATTACAAGGCGACACCTCTTTGGCGTGTATTCGAAGAATCTGAACGGTTCGCCCGGGAATACGGAGTGAGAGTGACGGGAAGCGAGCTGGTCGGACTGGTGCCGCTTGAGGCATTGCTGGAGACCGGTCGCCATGTTTTGGAGAAGCAGGGGAATAGCAGGGGGGTGTCGGAAACCGAACTGGTTCGGCTTGCGGTACAGACCTTGGGCTTGAATGAAGTCTCTCCTTTCGCTCCGTCTGAACGGATCATTGATTATCGTTTCAGCCGTCCCGGTCCTCTGGTGTCGATGACGCTGACCGCTTTTGCCGATGAGCTGGCATCGAACTCCCCGGCTCCAGGCGGCGGCAGTATCGCTGCTCTGTGCGGAGCCATGGCTTCGGGGCTGGCTTCTATGGTAGGCAATCTGACCCATGGGAAAAAGAAATACAAGGAAGTCTGGCCGGAAATGGAAAATGTGTCGGTTGAAGCCCAGAACTTAAAGGCTTTTTTTGTGCAGATGGTGGATCGGGATACCGAAGCCTTCAACTGCATTATGAACGCTTTTTCTTTACCCAAGGGTAATCCGGAAGAAATTACTGCTCGGAATGAAGCGGTCCAGGCGGCGACCAAAGAAGCCAGTATGGTACCGTTTTCGGTTCTGGAACGGTGCCAGAAAGTGGCAGATCTGGTGGATATTGTTGCACGGAAAGGAAATCAGAATTCTCTGTCCGATTCCGGAGTGGCCGGGTTGTGCGCCCGTGTGGCTGCAGAAGGCGCATTGTATAATGTTCTGATCAATCTTCAAGGTGTTGAGGACAAAGTGTGGGCGGAAGCGTTGGCTGGAAAGGCAAAGAATCTGTTCCGCTCAGTTCAGGATAAGACAGAAAGCATACGCCTTCTCATGCAAGAAAAGTTGAATGTTGATTGATATGAATTATTCAACAGGGAAAGTCACAGCTTTTTGTTGAGGATGTTCCAGAGGCTGGTCTTTTTTC
>CAYMND010000078.1:0-9275 GCA_964391685.1 uncultured Clostridia bacterium
AGGAAATCAATGAAGGTCGTGGAATCAACGGAAAAGACTACGTCTACCTCGATTTGCGCCATCTGGGGAGAGAGAAGATACTGGATCGCCTGCCGCAGGTGTATGAATTGGCGCTGAATTATCTCAAGGTAGACGGGTGTAAAGAGCCGATTCCAATCCAGCCGACTGCACATTATTCCATGGGAGGAATCCCGGCCAACATTCACACCGAGGTCATTTCCGATGCCCAGGGAACCGTAGTTCGTGGTTTGTATACTGCCGGAGAAGCCTCCTGCCTTTCGCTTCACGGTGCAAATCGGCTGGGAACCAATTCACTGCAGGATGCCGCGACTTTCGGCCGGATTTCGGGGCAGAAAATTCGAGAGTTCCTGGTACATGCCGAGTTGCCGAAGCTTTCCGCGGATGTCGCTTCTGTCGCGGCGGGCAAGGTGGAGCGACTGGTGAATGGCAATGGGAAAGAACGTCATGCGTACGTAAGGGATGAACTGCAACGGAATATGACGCAGGCCGTGGGGGTGTTCCGGTGTGAAGCGGAAATGCTCAAGTTGAAAGAAAAGATTCTGGAACTGCAACATCGGTTTGCCGAAGTCGGAATTGATGACCGCAGTTCAGGGTTCAATCTCGATTTGATTGAAGCATTTGAAGTGGGCAATCTTCTCGCCTTTTCCCAGGTTATCGTCGAATGCGCCATCGCACGAAGGGAATCGAGAGGGGCTCATTATCGCACCGATTTCCCCAAGCGTGATGATGCCAACTGGCTGGCACACACTATGGCATGGCGAAGCAACGATGGCGACATCAAGCTGGACTTTTCCCGCAAGGTGAATATAGACATGGATCGATATCCGCCTCAGGAAAGGAAGTATTAGGAGGAAACGATGGTGAAAAAAAATCTGACCGTACGTATCTTGCGATACAATCCGGAAGCAGATGCCAAAACCCGGTGGCAGGATTTTTCTCTTTCTATCGAGGATGATCTGACGATACTGGATGTCTTGAACGAAATTCATTGGCATCATGACGGAACCCTTGCCTACCGACGGTCCTGCCGCAGTGCAATCTGCGGATCCTGCGCCATGAAAGTGAACGGGTTCAACGTTCTGGCATGCGAGACGCCGGTTCATCGTTTCAAAGGGTCCACCCTGAAAATTGAGCCTCTTCCGGGTTTTCCCATTATCAAGGATCTGGTAGTGGATTTGGAAGGTTTTTTCGATAAAATGAGAATCATTAAACCCTTTTTGGTGGTGAATCGATCAACTCCTGAAAAAGAGTTTCTACAAACTCCCGAAGAATTTGAAAAAATCAGGGAAGCAGCAAACTGCATCCTGTGCGGGGCCTGTACTTCCGCATGTCCAAGCTTATGGAGCAACGAGGAGTATCTGGGGCCGGCCGCACTGCTCAAAGCCTATCGTTTTGTCTTTGATTCGCGTGACGATGCCGCTGTCGAGCGCTTGGAACAGATCAACGATCGAAACGGAATCTGGCGCTGCCATACCATTTTCAATTGCATGGAAGCTTGTCCCAAGCATATAAAAATCACGGAATACCTCTCCCGTTTGAAAGCACGAATTGCGGAAAACAGCTTATAGTGCTATGGTGTTGTATCCCGAAAAAGGAGGTTTTCTATTCAATGAAATCGGTATTGGTCAGCGGCGGAGCCGGATATATTGGCAGTCATGTAGTTCGGGATCTGTTGAAATGCGGGTATCAGGTTGTTGTTCTGGACAACCTCAGTACCGGGCGGCGTGAAAATCTCGTCGGAGGAACCTTCATAGAGGGTGATGTCGGCGACGAGACACTTGTTTCCGATATAATCCGGAGATATGAGACAGAAAGCCTGCTTCACTTTGCGGCGCATATCCAAGTTGAAGAGTCTGTTGCAAATCCGGCCAAGTATTATGAAAACAACAGTTGCAAGGCGTTTCGTCTTTTTAAGACCGCTGCTGAGACCGGAGTTAAATCGGTTCTTTTTTCTTCGACTGCAGCAGTCTATGGCATTCCCGAAAAGATTCCGGTCGATGAAACCAGTCCGCTGATTCCGATCAATCCGTATGGAAATTCCAAGTTGTTTTCCGAGATGATGCTGAAAGATATTGCCCAGTCCTGTTCTGAAATGCAATATATTGTGCTGCGATATTTCAATGTTGCCGGAGCGGATACGGCGGGGCGAATCGGCCAGGTATATCCGAAGCCCACGCACTTGATCACTTTGGCGATCAAAACTGCCTTGGGACAGAGGCCCGAACTGTCCATATTCGGGAACGATTACGATACGCCCGATGGAACCTGTATCCCGGATTACATTCATATCGATGACCTCTCGAGTGCGCATGTTCTCGCGCTTCGTTCTTTGGAGAAAAGAGAAGGCAACAGGGTTTTCAACTGCGGTTACGGGAAAGGGCATTCGGTACTTGAAGTGGTCAATACAGTGAAAAAAGTTTCCGGCATGCCCTTCCCCACCAGGCTTTGCCCTCGCCGGCCAGGCGATCCCCCCGCTTTAATCGCAGACAGCACCAGGATCAAGGAGGATTTGGGTTGGCGGCCAGGGCATGACAACCTGGAAGAGATTGTTCGCAGTGCCTGGAAATGGGAAAAAAAGCTGCGAATTGGTGGAGAATAACCGGCAGCGGTTATTTGAAACTGTAAGAATATACGCGAAGACCTGAAAGATGGCAGAACCGCAGCAGTTCATTGACGCGCTGTTGAAGCTGAAACGTCATGACCGAAGGTTCAAGGTGAGCCAGATTGAAACTTACGACAACATCGTCATTGGCAACTTGCGCTATTGTTCCAAGTTTGGTTTTGATGTCTTCAATTTCTTCTTCCTGTACATCACCCTCAAGGGAGATCAAAATCAAATCCCCGATTTTTTCGACAACGTACATTTTTTTTCCCTCACACCGCTTTTTACTGTTAATTATAGTGTGTTTTTTACTTTTTTCAAAAAGAAAACCTTCGGGGCATTTCTGCCGGTTCTCTTTTACCTGGAACACCATCTCGTTCAAATACGTTTCTTTCAATATGAGTCGATCATTGTTCAGTTATTTCCAAGGAGTCAGCGATGCTAACGTTTAAGAAAATTATCGGTTTCTGCGTGATTGCTTTTATCGCCGTCCCGCTTCTGTTCGGAATGATTTGGGCCTATGGGCTTACAAGAGCGGTGACCTCGCCGGACTTTATTTCCAGTCTGCCCGATGTAATTCTTGAGGATCTTCCGTTTGTTGTGGAGGACATTGCCAAAGAAATCGACAGCCGGTGTTATGACGTTGATGAAGACAGCCGACTCTGGCTGAAAGCATTTCGTGATCGCGGGACGGATTTGAATCATATCATCCGGGAAACGGGGATCGAAAGCTGGCTTCACAACGACGTTCGGAAAGCTTTTCTCGAGATTGGAGGTTTTTTAAGGGGAGATAGGGGCCTGGGCACCGTGGAACTGAATATGCGGCCACTCAAAACCGCATTGAAAAGTCCGGTTTTATTGGATGAACTGGTTGCTGTAATCGAAAAACTGCCGGCTTGCAGTCCTGTAGACGAAGTGTGGTGGGAAGACCAAGCGGAACGGGCCATTGAATCAGAAGGACGAATGGAATTGAAATTGAAACCGTGCCGTCCAGCCAACCTCGAAAGCATCAGAGGGGCGTTGGCTCTGTACCTGGAAAATGAAGTCGAGGACATTTCGGACTCGGTCGAACTGATGCATGTTGAAGGTGATCTGCCGAGAGGGCTCGATGTGGCCAAATGGTTGTCTCAATTCCTGCTGCTTCTGTTTGTCGTTCCGGCTCTTTTCATCTTTCTCGGGGCGTTGATCGCCTCAGATTCGCGCCCCAGTTTTCTACGCTGGGTCGGAGCCTCAACCTTTGTTGGAGGGGGACTGGTTTTTCTGCTGACCTCCACGGTGATTCGCCTATTGCCAAATCTGGTCATATACCAACCGGATTTTCAGCTGGAGTTTCATGGAGGAGACTGTATTGTACCGAGTCTGCTGTCTTATCTGACTGAAATCAGCCAACATTTCCTGCAACCAGTCAACAAGGTGGCAACTATAATTTGTGTTATCGGTATCGTTGTTGTCGCGCTTTCGTTTGCATATAATGAAAAAAAAGCGTAAGGCCGTTTTCCCATGAAAATAACGACGATCAACGGTTTAAAAGAGGCGATCAGAAACAAAATTCCTCTGAATCGGATCTATTTCAGCGAGAAAAGAAAGGATAGAAGAATCGGAGAACTGATCTTGCTTTGCAAGGAGGAGGGGTTGGCCTACCGGATTATTCCGGAACAGGCACTCAAGCGCAAAGCAATGGGGGAACACCAGGGACTGTTCTGTGAAGCGATGCCCCAAAAGCCTCTTTTACTAGACGATTGGGCGTTTTCGTCCGAAAGTAATTTCATATTGGCGTTAGATCATGTCTGGGATCCCGGCAATCTCGGTGCAATCATCCGCAACGCGGTATGCGGAGGTGTAAGCGGTTTGCTGTTGAACAGCGATCGCAGCAGCCCCATCAATGAAACGGTTCTCACGCGGTCCGCAGGGACGTTGATGGGCGCTAAATTTTCGTTGTGCAACAATTTGGTCAATGAGATCAAACAACTGAAAAAAAAAGGCTATTGGGTTGTCGGTGCCAGCGGGCATGGAGAAAAGAGTTTATATGACTGGGATTTTACTCTGCCAACCGTTCTGGTGATGGGAAACGAGCAGAAGGGAATCTCTGCTTCGCTGCAAAAACAGCTGGATGTAACCTTGTCGATTCCCATGAATGCGGGAACTGAATCGTTGAATGTTTCGTCCGCTTCTGCGGTTTTCATTTTTGAGGCGCAACGGCAACGTTTGGCAATGACTGCAAAAAAAAAGGGCTCTTGAAAAAGAGCCCATTATATTCAACTTGTCCCCGAACAGCAGGTTAGATCACCTTGGCAAGCAAATCGGAACGAGAAATCAGCAAATGTTTTTTCCCGGTGATTTTGATCTCTTCACCGGCATATTTGCCGAAAATCACTTTGTCCCCGACCTTGATCAGCTTCTGCAGCTCTTCATCGGTTCCGACAGAGATAACCTTACCGATAATTGGTTTCTCCTTGGCGGTGTCCGGAATGATAATGGAACCTACTTTCTCTTCTTCTTCCAAGGGTTCAACCAACACGCGGTCGTCTAAAGGTTGGACGTTCATGCGCACCTCCTAAGTTTGTTTTGTTCAGATAAATTTTAGTCTATTCTACTCATAATGTCAACCAACTGAAAAGAAACTGGAATTCATGGGAAATGAAAGCGCTGAAAGCCGGCATTGTTTTCTGTCGGGGTAATCGGTATAATTTATCAAATTCCAAGAATAGGCGGATTGGTATGCTGTCTGAAGATTTGTTGAAAAAAGTCAAACGAATCGAAATTATTTCCAAGAAAATATCACGAGAAGTGTTTGCCGGTACGTATCATTCAAACTTCAAAGGACGCGGCATGGAATTTGCCAGTGTCAGAGAGTATTGCCCGGGAGACGATGTGCGGTCCATTGACTGGAACGTTTCGTCGCGGACGGGGCGCCTGCATGTCAAGCAGTATGTTGAAGAGCGCGAATTAACGATGATTTTGGCTCTGGATCTCTCTGCTTCAATGTTTTTTTTCTCTCAGGAGAACACGAAACGGGAACTGATGGCTGAAATTTCTGCGATAATGGCTTTTGCAGCCAACATCAACAACGACAAGGTCGGGTTGCTGTTGTTCAGTGATCAAATCGAGAGGTATGTTCCGCCGCGCAAGGGGCGCCAGCATATTTTGCGGATTATCAGAGATATTTTGGAATATACGCCCACAGGCAGAAAAACTTCCATCGAATCCGGATTGGTATATTTGAGCAAGGTTCTGAAGAAAAGGGCCATTGTCGTACTCTGTTCTGATTTTCTTGACGAGGGGTACGAAAGGGCTTTGGCGGTGACCGGTAAGAAACATGATCTGATCCTGATGCGGTATACAGATCCCAGAGAACGGTCATTGCCGAAAGCCGGTCTTTTCCGGCTGCAAGACAGTGAAACCGGAAGAACAGTCTATCTCGATCTGCACAATCGGAATAGTCGAGACCTGTTTGCACGAACTCGGCAGAGGCGGGACAGTCGTCTGGGCGAACTGGTCCGGCGATATCGAATAGATGAGCTTGAGTTCACAGTCGGTAGCGATTATGAAAGAAAGCTGATCGGTTTTTTTGCAGAAAGAAGGAAACGGTTGAGGCGATGAAAAGAATCTGGTTGCTTCTGGTTTTTCCGGCTCTGCTTTGTTCCAAAGAGACACAGGTGTCTCTTTCGGCTACTCATAACCTGGCCTATCTGGGAGACCGCATCGGAGTAACCCTGCTTCTGAAGGCGGAGTCATCGATTGATGACATGTATGTTGATCTGGCGGTCGAAGAGAAGGTGTGCGAAATTGTTCAAAGTGGAGTCGTTGTCAAGCGGATAGTACCGGAAGGAATCGTGTTGGAGCAGAAGTATGAATTGGCGTTTTTCAACCTAGGTGACTTCACCATCGGACCGGCGAAAGTGGATGTGTATTCTCAAGGAGAAAAAGTATCGGAATTGCTCAGCAACGGCGTTCCCATCACGATAAAGCCCATTCTTCAAGAAGAGGAAGTCGACCTTGAAGCCGGAAAGCCGCCGCTGTATATGTCGGGATCGCCGTTGTACCTTTTACGCTTGATTTGGATTCCGATTGTCATGGTGGTGGTGTCATCGGGTTTATGGTTCCTGATTAGAAAGAACCGGAGAGTGAAGGCAATCGGGGTTCCTGCCCTGTCTCCATTCAGGGTTCTTGAAAATGAATTGAAGCGCCTCATGGACGAGAGGTTGTTCGAAAAAGGGTTTCAGGTTTTGTTTTTTCTTCGTCTGACCCATACCTTGAAAAAGTTTCTTCAAGGCTGGCATGGAGTGGATGCAGAAGAGATGACTACAGAAGAGATCAAGAGAAACATGGACGGTCTGATGCTAAGCCCCAAAGCGGGTCCGGCGTTGACCCGGATACTGGATTCCGCTGATCTGGTCAAGTTTGCCAGGTATGAGATGTCCCCGGAAGAGTATGATGATATTGCCGGTAATTTGAAACTGGTTGTCGCTGTCTATGCCGAGGAAGAACGGAAAAAAGAAGCAGCTGCAAACGCCAAAGGAGCCGAAGGTGTTTGAGCTGAACTCGCCATGGTGGATCGTGCTGCTTCTGTTTGTCCCGCTGTTTGTTTATTGGCGGCTTTTTTTAAAAAGGCGTGGGAGATGGCATCTGCCCTTCTCTAATCTGGAATGGGTCGGAAATCAGGCTTCTTCCTGGCGAGTCAGGGCTGTAAAAAGCATGATCTGGATCAAAATGCTGGGCTTCATCCTTCTGGTAGCGGCTTTGAGCCGACCGGTCCTGCTCAATCGTACGGATGTGATACGCCAGGAGGGAATCGATATCCTTTTGTGTTTGGATGTTTCTGAATCAATGCGTTCTCTCGATTTTGAACCATTGTCGCGCCTGGACGTTGCCAAACAGGTAATCGATGATTTTATCAGCAAAAGAAAGCAGGATCGGTTGGGGCTTGTACTTTTCGCTGGAAACTCGTATACCAAATGTCCTTTGACGATCGATTACGGTGTCTTGCGCTTCGCCTTGAATGATTCACAGACAGGAGTGTTGGAAGGGGGTACGGCATTGGGTATGGCCCTGGCCACTTCGGTCAACCGGATACGGCATTCAAAGGCTCGGAGCCGGGTGATCATTTTTCTAACGGATGGAGTGAACAATACCGGTGAAATTGATCCGCTGGATGCGATTCGAATTGCCAGAGACTATCAGGTGAAAGTGTATACCATCGGTGTAGGCAAGAGAGGACAGTCCAGGGTTCCGGTATACAATTCCCTGGCAGGTCGGACTGAGTACTTCATGCAGGAAGTCATTATAGACGAGGAAATTCTAAAAAAAATCGCCAACGAGACCGGCGGACTCTATTTCCGGGCTACCGATCCCGATTCATTTGTCAAAATATTCGGTGAAATTGACCGTTGGGAAAGATCGGAAATATCAAGCCGTACAGTGGTGGTGAAAAAAGAACTAGCCGAATTTTTCCTTTTGGCGGGGTTTCTGCTTTTGTTGTTGGTTGAAATTGCCGTCAGAAGTTTTCTCAGGGTATACCCCTGATATTCTTTTTCGTCAAAAGGTTTTGAATCGGCTCCGCCTCCGGGGAAAGGGAGGCGGAGCGGCTGAATCAATCAAACGAGGGACATGCCCAGTTCGATGGCTTTCTGATTGAGAGGAATCAGGTCGTGATGTCTCTTGGGCAGAGTTTCAGTCAATGCAGTCAGGAGAGAAGCAGGGGCGACAATGTGGGTTAGCTTGGTCAAAGCGCCAAGAATGATCATGTTCATTACTTTTACGTTTCCCAGCTCGCTGCCTGATTTGTCAATTGCCGGAAGCGCATAGACCGAGATGTCGGAACGGGTCGGAGGCTCTTTGATGGTGCTGCTTTCCCAAATCAGAACACCTCCCTTTTTGACTTTGCTTTCAAAGCGCTTTAAAGATGGAAGGTTGAGAACGACTGCGACATCGTAGGCATTTACAACCGGTGAAGAGATGGCCTGGTCGCTGACATTGACCATACAGTTGGCTGTACCGCCGCGCATTTCCGGGCCGTAAGACGGCATCCAGCTGACTTCTCTTCCCTCTTTCATCGCGGCGTAAGCCAGCAGCTTGCCCATAGAAAGAACACCTTGACCGCCGAAACCAGCAAATATCATTTCATACAACATGGTTATTCTCCTATTTGGCGGGTTCTTTGAAGACACCCAGAGGGAAATAGGGTAAAGATTTTTCTTTGATCCATTCCAAAGACTGCACTGGCGTGCATTTCCATCCGGAAGGGCAATTTGACAGAACTTCAACGAATGTTGTCCCGATTTTCTGTTCCTGGATCTCCAGTGCCCTGCGCAACGCTTTTTTGGCTTTCCTGGCGTTGGCCGGCGTGTTGCAGGACACTCTCTCTGCGTAAGCGACTCCCGGAAGCTGAGAAACGATTTCACACATTTTCAAAGGGGAACCGACAGTCTTGATGTTTCGGCCGTATGGGGATGTGGTGGTCTTTTGTCCTTCGAGTGTCGTGGGGGCCATCTGGCCGCCGGTCATGCCGTAGATACCGTTGTTGATAAAGATAAACGTGAAAGGTTCTCCTCGGTTGCATGCGTGGATGGTTTCCGCTGTGCCGATTGCAGCGAGGTCGCCGTCGCCTTGATATGAAAAGACGAAGCGATCCGGCAGCATACGTTTGATGGCG
>CAYMND010000079.1:0-9251 GCA_964391685.1 uncultured Clostridia bacterium
CCGGCATGGTCGGGTTCCCCCTCGTTCTCGAAGGCAACCGCTTCCGACAGCTAAAAGCCATGACCCTCCTTGCGGTGGAAATCGCCGGAAGCCTCGCTGTTATCCCGGCCCTCTGGCTGCTGTTCCGGTGTCTGTACAAAAAAAAGGGAGATCGATGAGAAGCCGCATCAATCCTCTCTTTGATGTACTGGAAGAAATGATATTCCTGCTGAAAGAAAGTGACGAGCCGGACTGGGCCGACGCCCTGGAACGGCAGGGACGGCGCCTGACGGAAGCCGATGAACGCGAAGCGGAAGAAATCGCCCGCGAACTGCTGCGGCTCTTTGCCGGAGCCGGCTCGCTCTCCGACCTGGTGCTCCACCGCGCCGGTGTGGCCGATCCGGAAATCAACAACCGCTTCGACCACCTGCGCCGGAATTTGTTACAGGCTCTGATCCCGGCTGATCCACCGATACTGTAATATTATCTTACAGTGGCGAGCAAATCAAAAATAAAAGTATAAAAGCACCGTCCCCGGCACGGGGATCAGAGAACCTGCAGCTGGATGGACGTCCCGTTGACCATGTTGTCGGCGATGGGGCAGCGTTGCTCGATGCGTTGCACGAAGGCCTTCTTCTCTTCCAGGCTCATGTCGCCGTCGATCTCCACCCGGGTGCGCACTTCGGTGAAGCCGGCCCGGCCTTCCGTGGTCTGTCCCATGAGAAAGTCCTTGTCGATATCTCCTTCCAAGGCGACTTTAATGCTTTTCAGCGGCAGTTTCTCCTGCTGGGCGATGATGCGTCCGATGGCACAGATACAGGCAGCCAGCGAAGAAAGAAAGACTTCCAGGGGGTTGGGACCTTCGTTACGGCCCATGGGCTTGGGTTGGTCGATGACAAAGGAATGGCCGCAGGTGATGGTCGTATGAAAGCGATCTCCCAGTTCGGCGCTCAGTTTCAAGGTTGATTTGGGCATTTTATCCTCCGATTGGTAATTCGAAAAAGGCAACAGTGTACCACAAAATTTCATTTCTGCGTAGGGAAAAGATTTTCAGGAAGATGGCGAGGCGGAAATGATCTCTTTCACACTGACATCGGGATGATGGTAGCGGTCGATGGCCGCAGTCTTGGCACCGGCCTGGATCGCCTTTTTCGGGCACCACTGCAGACAGGCATAGCACTGCTGGCAGTTTTTCGTCCATTGCGGCCGGTTGTCTTTCATGATGATATTTCCCACCGGGCAGACCTGACTGCACATGCCGCAGCCGTTGCAGTTCTCATCCACAGAAAAAATCTTATCGAAGGTCCTGATATGGGGATAGGCAATTTTGTAGAGCAGCCCGGGGTGGATATAGGATTTGAAAAACCCGCTGCTGCTGGTGTCGAAATGGGTTTTCCGCTCCCTGACAATCCGGATGATTTCTCCGACTTTCCCATCCACCGCTTCCAGCAGCAGCTTCTGCCGCTCAGGAGGCAGGCAGCCGTACGGAGTGTAGTTGCTGGGCATGGGCACGTTGAACAATGCGGAAAGAGTCAACCCTTTTTTTCGAAAGAATTTTCTCACCACCTTGTCGCCGTCGCCCATGCCTCCGGCTCCGGAGAATACGAAAAAAAGGTAATCGGCCCTCTTGATCCTTCCGATGAATTCGGCCACGATAAGCGGCATATTGTGCATATATATCGGACATACGATACCGATCACCTCACCCTGTACATCCTTTTCTTCCTTCATGACTCTCGGGATCGGAAAGAGCCCGCATTCCTTCAATCCGGCACTGATTTTCCCGGCCACGGACAGGCTGTTGCCCGTTCCGCTGAAATAATAGATTCCGCTTTTCATCTCTTCACTCTCCTATTTTATTTTGACGGTAGTCCGCCACCATTTCCGTCAAGAGCCGCAATCCCGAAACGATCCCCTCCAGCTCTCCATCTTCCAGGGGGGCGGTGAAGATCGATTTCATCTTATTCAATTCCTCCATGCACTCCGTCCAGACCTTCTTTCCTTTTGTCGTCGCGTTCAGGACCGTCTTCCGGCGGTCGTCATCGGCAGTATCGATGTCGATCAGGTCGAGCTGGTTCAACTTCTTGATGATTTTGGACAGGTTGGACTTGTTGAGCAGTAAATCCCCGAGAAGATCGGTCTGAACGATATCACCTCTGGCCACGATTTCACCCAGCACGGAAAATTGAGACTGGTTGAGACCGTGATTCGCGATCTGACGGTTACCGGACCGCTGCAGAAAGACACTGACAAAAAAAAGCCGGTTCACCAACTCGATGGAGAGCTCTTTTCGATTCTCAATATCCATTTGAATTCCTCTTTTTTGGTTTCCATGGAAACTTTATATCAACAAAAAGTTTCCTTGTCAACTATTTTAAAAAAAGATCAAAAGCCTCTTTTACCCTTCCAGCTTTCCAACTTCAATACGATATATTTCCTTTCTTCTTTCCGGTTTGAGAATAGATCAGGCGCATCACTTCGGTGGCCGTCTCCTCGATGGATTTGAAGGTGGTGTCCAGAACCGGCCAGCCCCGGCTTTCGTACTGGCGCATGGCGAACAAAACCTCCCGGCGGATGCAATCGATGTCCGCGTAATCCAATCCCCTTCCATGCTCATTTTATTCCGCCTTTCGTTTCGTATGGCCTGCAGACGGTTCGGATTCACCGTCAGGGCGATGATCTTCTTCTGATCGATGCGCTTCAGTTCCTCCGGCGGTTCTTCATTCATGACCACCGGAACATTGGCCACTTTCCAGCCCCGGTAGGACAGGTAGATACTTACCGGGGTCTTCGATGCCCTGGAAACCCCGATCAGAAGGATCTCTGCGTCATCGATTGATGACAATCCCTGACCGTCATCGTGCTTGATGGTGTAATCCACCGCCTCGATCCGCTTGAAATAGTCACTGTCCAGCTGATGGAAAAGGCCCGGTTTGGCCATGGGGGAAATCTCCAGCAGATCGGACAGCCGGGTCAGAACCGGTCCCAGGATATCCACGGTGGGCACCCCGTTCATGCGTCCCGTTTCGGTGATCTGATGCCGCAGCTTCGGTGAGGCCATGGTGTAGATGATGATTCCGTTGAACTGTACGGCTTTCTTGAATATTTCCTCCACCTGGCGCAAGCTGCGGATGTTGGAAAAAACTTCCAGGTTGACCTGGGTGGTTTTGAACTGGCTCAGTGCGGCCAGCACGACGGTTTCGCAGGTTTTCCCCGTGGCATCGGAGACGGCATAGACGTACCGGATGCTTCCCTTTTTTTCTTTTTCCATGAAGGAATGGTATTTGCTGTAACCGGAAAAATCAACCCGGTCGGAAGGTTGACATCACATTCTCAGTCATTGGATAATCCGAAACAAAGCGAGCATGATCATCGCTGTAAAAACAACGACTTTTGGAGGAATAGGATGAGACAAAGTGCGGGGATTCTTCTGATAATGACCTTATTGTCCGGATCAATCTGGTGCTCCCGGTGCACTCAATTTCAGAAAGCGCTCAAAGAAAAAAAGTGGGATAAAGCACGTACGATAGTCGAGAAAATGAATCCGGAGGAGATCAACCAGGTCATTCCCGACAGCATTGAAATCACACCGCTCATCGCCGCGATCCAGGCAGATAGAATCGACTTGGTACGCCTGATACTCGACCGGGGAGCCAAGGTGAATCTGGCCGGATCAACGGGAGAAACCCCTTTGCACAAAGCGGTTCGGAGCCAGAACCTTTCATTGATCGATCTGCTGATCGAACGGGGTGCCGATCTGGAGGCCCGGGATCGTCAGGGGCAGACTCCGATTTTCATGGCCTTGCATTCAGACTCCGAAAAAAAAACAATCATGGAAATGACTTTGAAACAGATGATGAATTCACCGGCGGAAACCCGAACCATCCTGACTCGGGAAATCCTCATGAAACTGATTTCCCACCTGGTCCACCTGGTGGATAAAGGAGCCGATGTCAACACCGTTCGTGGGGACGGATACACCCCGTTGCTCTACTGCCTGGAAAAAAACCGTTGGTTTCAGGCTGTCTACCTGCTCTCCAACGGTGCCGATTTCAACCGGTCCACTCCCAGCGGAAAAAGTCCGATCAGCCTGGCCCTGGGTTCTCAATATCCGGGCATGGTCCTGATTCTGGGTATGATGGACGCAAAGGTCGGTCCATCAGAGTTGAGCTCTCTGGTCTCCATTGCCTGCTCGCAGTTCAGTAAATACAAATCCCCTCTGCTGTTGAAGGTCTATGCCTATTTGCTGAAAAACGGAATGAGAGATGAAAAGGGAGAACTGTTCAGCCTGATGGATTACGCCGTCTTCAACCGTACCGCAGGTCTGGAAGCTTCGGAGTTGTTCGAAATCATGAGACTGTGTATCGATTCCGGCATGGACTGCAATCATGAATCATCCCGCGGAACTTCCCTTTTCTTCAACGCCTGTCACCGCGTGGGTCAGGGTGAGAATCATGATGACTGGTTGGATATCGTTTCCATAATGGTTGACCGGGGTGCCCGCCTCGATGTACCCTTCACCGGTCTCGACAGTCATTGGGACAAAGGGGAAACAGTCCTCATGCATGCCATAAAAGACCGGGACGAGTCACTGATCGAACTGCTGGTGAATCGCGGAGCCCGCCTGAGCAGTCAACAGGCTGATGAAATGACAACGCGTCTGAAGGTTTTCGATGAAACCCCGCATTTGACGACAATTAAAAACTGGATCGAAAAAGCCAGGCAGAACTGATCACGAAGAACTTCTTGATATCAGTGGTGGTGATGGTGATCCTTTTCCGCATCATCGGCGGTCTGGTGTCTGGTTCCGTGTTTATGTTCCGGGGGTGCGTACAACGAGTACAGCTTCAGATCACTTTCCCCGATGTTGACCAGGTTGTGCCAGTAGCCGGCGGGAATCAAAACGGCCCAGTCCCCTTCGGCCTCCTTGACGAAGCTCAGGTCATCCTTGGACTTGCCCATGAGGACACGGGCCTTCCCGGATTCCACCCGGATGAACTGGTCGATGTCGGGATGCATTTCGAGACCGATCTCTCCGCCAGCTGGAATGGACATCAGGGTGAGCTGCATCAGGCTCCCGGTCCATGCAGTCATTCTAAAATCGGTATTTCCCATTGTGAGTTTTTCGATATCGAAGACCCAGGGCTGCTTACCCTGGTCGGAAACACTCTCCTGCGCCTTTTCTTCAGGGTATGCCAGCCCTTCCGCAGAGGAAATCACAAGCATCCCCAAAAAGAATACAACCAGAATCAAACCGCTGTACTTACTTCCAGGTATTCCTCTCATTGCCTGCCTCCTGTTTCAAATTCAGCTAGAATATGGATCGAAAATCATCACAATTCAACTTACGAATCGAGTTACCGGTCATTTTTCGAAGGGATCCGACAATGATGGTTCTTCAAGATCCATGGTATAACACCCGGAAAGGCGGCTTCTATTTCTTCGAGGGTTTTCAATCCGAAAACAAAGGTGACGGCCAGGGGATCGCAGCGGTATGAGGTATGACCTTCGTAGAATCCGTATCGCATGATGTAATAAGGATTCATTTCACTGAAATGAATATGGGTCAACTGTTCGATCATTCCGGCAAACTCGTCAGGATTCAAACCGCCGTACCTCTTTTTCAGAAGCATTTCCTCCGTATCGGAAAGTTCGGTTCGGACATGAATATCGAAATTTCCCTGAATCTCGTCCTGAAATATCGACATCTGCCACCCCTTGCTTCCATTCGCTTGCAACTCTATTTTCCGACCGTTGTAGAGTATATGGGTGATTCGGTCCCAGTGTCGCCCCCAGAGTCCTGAAGCCGATTCGCCGAGAATCAGGTTCCATACATGAAACAGAGGAACCGCCAGACGAGAATGGATGAAACCCAGTCGTCTTACCAACCGGTTGTCTCCGGCCAGCACCGATAGAATGTCCTCGTCTCCGGCCATGAAACCGGCGGCAGAGAACCGGTTCGGCCGGGCTATGTAACTGATCAGGTCCACCGGCCAGCCTGTAATCGCCGTGATTTTCAGGAGTTTCTCTTCGTTGTGCAGTCCTGAGCGGAACAAATCGGGAAAGTCTCCGCGGTCGACTTCCAGCTGATTGTCTTTTCCCATAACATTACCGACTCTCCTGCTGTAATGGAGAGGGGCTCCGTTCTCCACAGTCACCGGCACCAGCGAATAACCGCCTGTCTTGACCTCTGCCACGACCAATTCTTGCCCATCATCGCTTCGAACCGGAGAGGTGATATCCGGAAGATTCATGTTGACAGCGGGATAAGCCGCATAGGATTTTCCTTCAATCAGGATCTTCTCGTATTTACCTGTCTTCTCCTTTCCTTCAAATTGACCGAAAAAAGCGATCATCGCCAATAGAATGAAAAGTGCAGTGTTCACGTTTCACCTCCATATACCATCTAAAACGAGCCATACCGCCGAAAGTAACAGCCCGGCCATGTAAACCCGCCTTTTCACTACGTTTCAGATGTACACGTCCTGAATGCAAAACTCATTTGCTGCATATCTGTACCATTTTTTTTTTGGTATGAATTTATATATTTCTTGTCGTCTTGAGTTCTGTTTCACTGCATAATCTAACGAAAACTTATTTTTTGCGAGGTTTTAACATGAGAACAAAGCGAATCCATACCCGGTTCATGATCGTCTGCCTGATGGCTTTCGTCATCGGAGCTGCGGCCGATGAGAAGGTACAGATCGGTGAATTGAGAAAAATGATGGAACAAAGTCAGAAATTTGACCGTCAGAGAGTCTGTGAGTACCTGAAAAAAGAAATTCCGTCCGGAACCTTGACGGAAAAGGACCTGATCGATCTGGGATTCTCCTGCTTCCGGTTGCGCAAGTGGGAAACCGGGATTGAACTGCTGAAACTGGTTTCCCAGTTCTTTCCACAATCCGCGAAAGCCTGGAGCAGCCTCGGCGACGGATACTGGACCGTGGGCGAACTCCCCCGGGCCCTGGTCTGCATGGAAAAAGGGTTGTCCCTGGCCCCGGAAAATGGAGAGATCAAGTTCAACATCCTTCTCCTGAAGGCCGAAATATACGATGAGGGGCACGGAACAGACCAGTCGTTTCAGTTTCAGGAAGGAGAAATTACCGGAAAGACCGGCCCATATCTCGGGCAAGCCGACCCGGGGCCGCACCCCCGGATTTTCGCTCCGGGAATCGTCTCCACCCGAGGCAGCAACGAATTCGCCTGTACTCTCTCCCCCGACGGACGGGACTTTTATTTCTCCCGAAGGGCACCGGGAAAAGAGAACCGGATCATGGTCTGCCGGCAGACGGACAAAGGCTGGACCGCTCCCGCCGAAGCATGCGTCAACCCGGGCTACGCCAACAACGAACCCCACATCAGCCATGACGGTCAGACGCTCTACTTCGGTACCGTCAGGCCCATCCCCCCCGACACTCCGGCGGGACATTTCCATACCTGGACATGCAAAAGAACAGAACAGGGCTGGAGCACACCGACCTATTTCGGTCCCGGAATGTTCGTCAGCACATCGGATGCCGGGCGTGTCTACACCACCGACATCACCGGTTTCGCCGGCGGAGGCCTGGTGGTCTACGAACCTCGGATGGAAGGCGGCCAATCCGCTCCGCGCCCTGTGTTCGACTGGGCCAAAACATGGAACGGTCGTCAGGCGCACGCCTGCATCGACTGGCAGGAACGGTTTCTCATCTTCGATTCGGAGATCGACACCGGATTGGGCGGTTCGGACCTTTTCATTGTCTTCCGGCAGGAAGACGGCAGCTGGGGACAGCCGGAACATATGGGCGAGGAGATCAACAGCCCCGGCCACGATTACGGTGCCGGTCTCTCCCCCGACGGGACATTCATGTTCTATTCGAGGCATCAGGACATCTACTGGATCAACCTTCACGCTTTTCTGAAAAACCGGCATAATAATAAATCAGAACGATGAGGTACATCATGAAAAAATGGATTCTATCGATCTTCCTGATCACCGGAGTACTCTGTTCCCTTGCCCTATTCTCCCTGGATGAGCCCTCAGGTCCATATCTGGGACAGACATTGCCGGACGATCACCCGGTGGTCTTCGCTCCCGGTCTGGTTTCCGTCGAGGGAAGATACGAATACGCCTGCAGTTTCTCCCCCGACGGCAGAACGTTTCTTTTCTCAACAGCTTATCCCCAAGGTGGATCCAAGCTGATGATCACCCGCATGAAGGGCCGCAGATGGACATCCCCACGGGAGATCAATCTTTCCGGGGGTATTCATAAAGGGGAAATGGAAGCCTTCTTCACTCCGGACGGCAGCCGGATTTTCTTCGTAGGGTACGAGGAGAAGGGCTGCGACCGGAACGCTTTATTTCACCGATGTGAAGAAACATGAAATCATGTACGTGAATCGGGAAAACGGCGTGTTCGGAGAACCGCGATCCGCAGGGGTGGCTTTCGGCGGGCACGCCTTTGTCACACCGGATGATCAGACCATGATATTGGATTCAGGTGGAGACATCTTCGCCTCTTTCCGTCTGGCCGGTGGGAACTGGTCCCACCCCATGAAGGTTTCCTCCCTGTCCAGCGACGAGTTCAACGAAACCTGCCCCTCCCTGAGTCCGGACGGTCGATTCATTTTCTTTGCCCGCTACGATGAAAAGGAAAAGCTGTCCAACATATACTGGGTTTCTTCACAGGTTCTGGACAAAATGAGGCAGAAGGTATTGAATGGCTGGCGGAACAATCCAGAAGCCGTCGAAGCCTTTGCCACGGTTTCGAATTTCAACCGTCTGTGGGTTCGGGAGCATACGACGGAAGGTATGGACAAACTCTGCCACCCGGACATGGTCCTGATCAATCCCGGCCTTCCCGAACGGGTGCTGGGCCGCGACCGAATCATCCGGAACTATCGGGTATACCTCGATACAGTTCAGCCACAAACCATTCGCGAACTGGAACCGATGGTTCAGCTCCATAACCATGGTCTCACCGCAGTTGTCACGTACGATTACGATCTCAGAATCCGGGTCGGTGAGGAAAGCAAACGTTTCCAGGGACGGGATATGGTTGTGCTGGTCAGGGAAAACGGAAAATGGCTGGTCGTGGCCGATCAGTTCTGCCCTTTTCCCGAAAAAACCGAATGAGTCGGTTCGAAGCCGTTTTGACTCCAGTGCGATGGTTAAAAATCGCCGGTCGGTCATCTAATATCGTTTCCGGTCACTCCCGTTTTTCCTTTAGTAAGATGAATTGAACTTTTTTTTTGTCCGATTTCGTATAATTTCTTTTTAAAACAGGGAGTGA